>JBNMGX010000049.1:0-10279 GCA_050872465.1 Hallerella sp. | reverse complement strand
GTGGAGGCGTCGCACTCGTGGATGAACAGGTTCCGCAAGCTGCTGGTGAGGTTCGAGAAGACCGTGCTGTCTTACGCCGCTCTCCTACACCTTGCCGCGGGCATCATCGCCCTGAAGAAAGCTAAAGCTATTTAGGGATATGTTCTAAACTTAAACGTTCTCGGACTCTTCCCTAAAACCTAGATGTCCGCGGTTCTGCCCACTGACTGCTGACCACTGGTCGCTAAACTTAAACGTTCTCGGACTATTCCTTCATCCCATGTTCCGCTTTCCGCATCCCGAACACTTAAAATATCCGCCGTTCTATGTCCAGACTCCGCTTAGGAGCCTAAAAAAGAAAAAAAATCCCTCCAAAAATCCACAATTTTTTCTATATTTGAAGCCCCACAGCAAACCTAAAAAAAGGAATATTATGTATTCTATTGTTGAAACAGGTGGTTTCCAGTACAAAGTCGAAGTCGGCAAGACTTACAAAGTCCCGAGCGTCGATGCTGCTGTCGGATCTTCTCTGGAGCTCAAGTCCGTCCTTCTTTTCTCCAACGGAAAGGAAGTCAAGGTCGGCACCCCTGTCCTGAACGATGCTTCTGTCAAGGTCGAAGTTCTCGCCCACGACAAGGAAGACACGATTATCGTCTTTAAAAAGAAGCGTCGCACCCGTTACGTCCGTCGTAACGGCCATCGTCAGGGCTATACGGAAGTGCTCGTCACGGAACTTCATGCCGGTGCAGAATCCGAAGTCGTCGATCCGAAGATTATCGAACGCAACCGCGCCCGCATCAAGGCCCTTGCCGCCCAGAAGGTCCAGAACGTTCCTCTGACCCGCAAGGAAAAGATTGCCCAAGGTCTTCCGAAGCCCGCCAAGGTCAAGAAGAATTCCATCCGCAAGTCGAAGGAGGCTTAAACAATGGCTCACAAGAAAGGTCAAGGCTCCGTTCGTAACGGACGCGATTCCAACCCGAAATATCTCGGCGTCAAGAAATATGGCGGCGAAACCATCAAGGCCGGCGGCATCATCGTCCGCCAGCGCGGTTCCCACTTCCACCCGGGCGTAAACGTCGGCATGGGCAAGGATTTTACCCTGTTCGCCCTCGTCGATGGCAAGGTGAAGTTCGAACAGAACGCAGGCGCCCAGAAGGTTTCGGTCTATCCGGAATCGTAAGCGGCTCTTTCCGCGATTTTAACAGTCGGAGTTTTCCGGCTGTTATTTTTTTTGCCCTTTTTGCGCAATGCAGATTTTTGGCTAATATTTAATCATGAAGGAATACAAGGAAACAAAGAGGCTGCGAAAGCAGCGCATCGAAGAAACCGAAAACGGACGGAAGTTTCGGGAGCGAATCGTCAAGTCCAAGAAAATCTACAATCGAAAGGCTGAGAGAATCTCTCGGCCTGATTTGTTTCCAGACTGTCCGTTGACGGGATTTTCCTGTTCTAAGACCTAGATTTCGATCTTGTGGTCCTTGAGCTTTCGCCAGAGTGTCGCCCGGCTGATTCCGAGGCGTTCCGCGACTTCGGTCTTGTTGCCCTTGCAGATGTCTAACGCTCGCAAGATGTGCCGCTTTTCCATTTCGTCTAGCGGGAGAATGTCGTCGGGGGAGTCGGAACCGAGCTTCTGGGGAGAGCTTTCCGGGGATGTTTCGGGGCGGCTTTCGGATGTTCCGCCCGGAGCGGGCAAAAGCTCCTTGGTCGGCGCGGAATAGTTCAGTTCGTCAGGCAGGTCTTCGAGCCGGATCGTTCCGTTTTCGGAAAGCACGACCGCATGTTCGATGATGTTTTCGAGTTCGCGGACGTTTCCCGGGTAATTGTAGGTGGCGAGGGCCATCTGCGCCGCCGGTTCGATTTTCTGGATGACCTTGTGCTCTTCCTTTTCGGATTTCAGGATGAAATACTTGACGAGGTTCGGGATGGTCGAACGGCGTTCCCGGAGCGGAGGAACGTGGATGTGGAACGTATTCAGCCGGTAGTAAAGGTCTTCCCGGAAAGTCTTCTTCGACATTTCGAGTGCTAGGTCCGCATTGGTCGCCGCGATGATGCGGACATCGAGGTAGCGCGTTTCCGTTTCGCCGACCCGCCGTGTCTCATGGCTTTGCAGGAAACGCAAAAGCTTGACCTGCGTCGCCTGGGAAAGTTCGCCTATCTCGTCGAGGAAGAGTGTGCCTCCGTTCGCTTCTTCGAAAAGCCCTTTCTTGTCGGATGTCGAGCCGGTAAAGGCTCCCTTCTTGCTGCCGAAAAGCTCGCTTTCCACCAGGTTTTCCGGAATCGCGCTGCAGTTCACGGCGATGAAAGGTTCGCTCGCACGCTTGGAAAGTCGGTGAACGATTCTTGCGAGAAATTCCTTGCCCGAACCGGATTCGCCCGTAATCAGCACGGAGCTGGTGGTGGGGGCAACCTTGTAGAGAAGCCGCAGAATCTTCTGCATCCCGGGCGTGTCCCCGAGAAGGTTTTCGAGCAGGTGGTCCTGGAGTTCGCGGTAGCTGTTCGACGTCTCGAGCCCTTGCAGATGCTTTTTTGCGACATCTTCGAGCGTGCGAACGGCAACCGGCTTCACCAGATAGGATTCCGCCCCGTGGGAAAGAGCGCTTTCCGCATCCTTGGCCGTTTGCGGCGTGCAAAGCAAAACGACTGCCGCTTCCGGATTGTGCGACTTGAAAAAGCTGATGACATCGACGTCCCGGTGCAGGAGCAGCGAAATATCGAGAAAGGCGAAGTCTATCGCGTTCTTTTCGATAGCGCTGAAGAGGGCCGTGGAGTCGGAAACCGTGTAAAGCTTGACATCGGAAAGGGACCAGGACCTTGCGACCTGGTCGATTGCCTTCCTGTCCGCATCTGCCAACAGGACGTTCATCGCTTCGGGCTAGCCTTTGTGTGTTGCGACGATTTCATCGACCTTGGCGATCAGGTCCTTGTAGTTAGGCGGCTTCGAGAAGATGGAAGAAACGCCGAAGTGGTTTGCGATGTTCAGGTAGTCTTCCGACGAGGTGCGTCCGCCACCGCTAATCGCGATGATGCGGTCAAGCTGGTTCTTGTTGCGGTAGTCGAGGATGACTTCGAAGCCGTCCTGTTCCGGCATGATGATGTCCGTGATGACGACATCGTATTCGTTCTTGTCGTAAAGTTCTTTCGCTTTTTTTCCGTTTTCGGCGGTGTCCACTTCGTAGCCGGACATGCCGAGCATGTCCTTGAGAACGGAACGGATATCTTCTTCGTCGTCGATGATGAGTACTTTAGGCATTGGATTTGTCCTCCGTTTGTTTTGCTAAAGGCCAATATAGCTCAAAATTAGTTCCTTTTCCGATCGTCGTGTCGATGGAAACGTATGCTCCGGCGGATTTTATGAGTTTCATCGCTACAGCGAGTCCGATTCCCGAACCCTGCCCCGGTGCGCGGGTCGTGAAATAGGGCGTGAAGACGTGTTTCAGGACATCGGGCGTCATGCCGGTACCCGTGTCCTTTACGGAAATGTATAGGTAGGAACCCTTCGGGACGGTCGAAAATGGGGTGACGATCTGTTCCGCGACATCTTTCTGGACGCAGGAGTAGGTCAGGGAACCGCCGGTCTGGGTCATGGCGAGGATGGCGTTTTTTCCCATGTTCATCATGATGCGGTGGAAGTCGGTCGGGTTGCCGTAGGCGAACATGTCGTCGCCGGATTCCTTGAAAATCTGGACATTCGGAGGGAGCATCGGGAGAAGCGCGTTCTTGACCTCGTCGAAAACCAGTCCCACGTTGAAGTTTTCCGTCTTCTTTTCCTGCTTGCCCTCCCGCAGCTTGAGCTGGTCGTAGGTTCGCTTCACGAGGCTTACCGCGTTGTTCATGGATCGGCGCATGTTTTCCAGGTATTTTTTCGGCCTTTCGCAGTCCGCGGTTGCGGGGATTGTCGCCTGGGCGAGTTCGCAATAGCCGATGATTCCCGAGAGGATGTTGTTGAAGTCGTGGGCGAGACCGCCGGCCACGTTGCTCATGTCTTCGAAGTTCGACGCCTTGAGCAGGTTCTCGCGCAGCTGGTTTCTCTCCTCTTCGATGGCGTGGAAGTCCGTCGTGTCTTCGATTAGCCCGAGGACGCCCTTGATCTGCAGTGTTTCGTCGTAAATCGGGACCGCAGTCTGCTTTTCCCAGTGCTTCTTGCCGTTTGCGTCGATGGTCGTTTCGTTCCTTACGACGATATGGCCGGAGGATTCCAGTGCCTGCGATTCGAGTTCGCTGAACTCCGGGCTTTCGACGATGCTAATCCTGTTTCCGCGGACGGCGATGTCCTTCTTGTTCTGCTGCGTATAGGCGCCGGTGAGGTTTTTTGCCCAGAGGCGCGCCGGGATGTTGTCTAGCAGGGAATTCAGAAAGACCTGCTGCGTCCGGTAGAGCTGCTGGAGCGTGATGATTTTAAAGCGGATGGCATCGCGTTCGTCGTTGAATTCGCCCTGCAGCTTGGAGAGCTTTTTCTGGAAATCCTCTTTTTGGCAGGAATCCCGAAGGATGACCTTGTAGCCGAACAGGATGCGGTTGGAATAGAGCGGTGAAACGGATATTGTCGCGGCGAACGAATTGTTGTTCAGATAGACGGGGACGTTGTTCAGCGGGCCTAGGGTGCGGAGGTCGGGGATGAAGCGGGAAACCGGATGCTGCAGGAGAATCTTGTCGCCGAATCCCAGCATCTTGCAGACTGCCGGGTTTGCCATCTCGATTTTTCCGTCGGAATTTAAAAGCATGATGCCGTCTTCGAGTTCCTGGACGATGAGCTTCAGGGAGTTGGACGTGTCGATTCCCATCTGCGAAATGGCGGAATTGGCGCGGTAGAGTACAATCGTGATGATAAACATGAAAATCGCTGCGCTTTCGCCGTAGAGGAAAAGCCCCATGGCCGGAAGTAGAGCGTCCATGGTGACGCCGCCGACGATTGCCGTGACGAATGTCGCAAAGACGATTCGGTGGATTCGGTGCGCTCGCGTATGCAGCGCCTGGAACGATATAATGGCCGAGCAGATGACGGGGAAGACCAGGAAGGCGACGATGGCGAAAATGGCGAAGAGGGAATTGACAGCGGTGTAACCGTACCAATTTTCCACGATATCGGGGTAAAACTTTCCGGCAAGGCCTGTCGTGATGACGAAGACGATGCCTACCGCGTTCCAGATGCGGAACGCTGGCAGGACGCGGTTCCAGAATGGTCTGAGCGATTCTCCGGCGATGCCCGCTGTCGTTTGGATAATGGCGTAGCCGTATTGGACCCAGCAGAGCGCCCCCATCAGATAGACGATTTCCCTCGACGGCTTCGAAATGTAGCCTTCCGGGAGCTGCTCCACAAAGGCGAGAACGTTCCAGAGGATATCCAGGAGCAGCAGGTAGATCAGGTTCTTCTGGAGGTTCTTGGCGAGAATGTTGGACAGAATCGTCGAAAGGATTAGCGGAAGCAGGACCATGCAGAAAAGCAGCGCGATGGTTCCGTGCAAAAAATGAATGTTGAATTCGAATGCTTCCATCTCTTAAAAAATCCTTGCTTTTAATCTAATCAATTTTTACAGGTTTTAAAAGAAAAAGTACGCCCGTCAAAGCGTACTTTTTGGAAGCCCGGAAAAAACTTTACCGGATGCGGCGAATCCCGAAAGTCTGGGTCTTTTTGTGGCTGTCCTTCGTCGAGAAGCGTCGGACGGTTTCCGCGTCGCTGTCCGGATTCGGTACGAAGCGCGTCTTGATATTCGCCTTGACGATATAGGCGCCTGTGCCTAGGGCCTTGCCGTCGCTTGAAACCAGCCCCTTTGTGCAGCGGGAGAGCCATTCGATGCGCATCGTTATCTGGTTGTCGCTCGAAAGGTATTTCGGGGCGATTTCGAATTTTTCATGGAAGCGATTCACGAAGTTGCCCAGGTTGCTGTAGAACGGCAGATCCACGTCGAGGAGGAGAGCTTTCCACGCCGGGGCTTCGCCGAGGCTCGTTCCGCGCGGGACTCCCATTTCGACAAGGAAGAGCATTCCGTCGAAGAGATATCCCGACGTATCCTTGCTCGCGACGAGTTCTCCGTTTTCGTAGATGTCCCATTTGCGGGTTTCCTGGTCGAGGATAAACAGGCGGAAGTCGGCGCGTTCTTCGCGGCAGACTTCGGACCTGGATGGGGAAATGTCCGAAACCGGATGCTCGGGGGTGAACTTGAACGTAATCTGGGGATTTCCCGCTCCGGTGACGTCCGCCCAGGGGTTTTCGCGTGCGGGCCTGTTGCCACTCCGGTCGAGGAAGAGCGTTTCGTCTAGCGGCGCGAAACGGATCCGATCGCCTTCCTGGACGGCGGTTTCCGCGTCTTGCATGTAGAGCATGTTGAACGTATTGTTTCCGAGCGTATAGCGGTTCGGGAAGACGTTTACCGGACCTTTGCGTTCTCTCTGTATCGGCGCATGGCTCGAATCGCCGACGACGAGAGGTTCGCTCGCTTCGACGGCAAGCGAGACGAAGGATCCCGCCGCATTGACCTTTCCGCCGAGGATGACAGGGCCTGCGAGGTCTTCGGCGAGCGTCGAATCGCTTTCGTAGTGGGCGCCGCTTCCCTTGTGCTGCACGAGAAGTCCCGCTCCGACGAGGTCGCCGCCTTTGGGGGAAAGCCCCGAATAGTTTCCGCTTGTGTTGCCGAGCTTGAACGGTGCAGGCAGCCCGAGCGTCGCTTCCGTCCTTTCCGCGTTCCAAGTGAAGGTTTTGGCGAAGAGCGTTTCGGGAACCGCACTGCCGAAAATCGCCGCGATGCTGTCCGGAGCGTGCCTTTCATCGACTCTCGAAACGAAACTCGCGACGACATGTTCGGCGAGACCGTCTCCGTCCGCATCCGAAATGCTCGCGTATCTAAGCGGGACCGGCAAAATCTTGAGCATGAACGGAAGAATCGGAGCGGTGCATGTCGTGGAAACCCCGTTGCCCGAAATATCCGTAATCGTGGAATTTGCGAGAAGCTGTCCCTTCATGCCTTCGGTGACGAGCGAACTTTTATCCGTATCGAAGGAGACGGTAAATTCCCAGACGTTGAGCGATTCGTTGTAAAGCTTTGCGGGGGTGACGCTCGGAACCTTGTCGAGCGGTTGGCCGTTTTTGCCGAAGAGCGCAAGCGGGAACGAAAGCCCCGGTGCGGAAATCGGTTCCGAGAACTGGATGTAGATTCGATCGGCTGTTGCCGTGTCGAGCCTTTCGAGGACCGATAGCGAAAGGACTGTCGGGGAGACGGCGTCGCGGTAGAAGTCCGTGCTGGATTTTATCTCGCCGGAAATGTCGCTTTGGAGCGTGACGGAACCTTGCGGGTTCGTAAAGACCGTCGTGTCTTTGGGCCTAAACGAAACCGTGACGAGCGAATCGGAAATGTCCGCGCTTGAAATTTCGATCGTGTCGCCGCGGTATTCAAAGGAAACCGACCGGAACTTCTGGGATTCGGTATAGGCGGCGGTGAGGATTATCTTCATCTGGTCCGGAACGTTGTCACAGTCCGTGTCGAGCATCTCGGCAGAGGAAATGATGGGCCACGGGGGAAGTTCCTCGATGAAAAGTTGCGCCTTGGCGGACGTATAGCTGTATTTGGAGCTGGGGGATGCCGCTGTCGCATAGAGGAGCGTTTCGAGCGGCGTATCGCCCGAGACAAAGAATGTCGCGCTTCCGTTCACAAGCGTGATCGTGGTTGTCGCTATATCGGCTGTTGCGGACGTGTAGAAGAAGACGGAACCTTCGGCGACGGAGAGCTTGATGGTGAGGTTCTCGCCGTCGAGGAGCGCCCCCGTGGAATCGTAGAGGGAGACGGTCACCTGGGCGCGCTTTCCGACATATGCCCGGACCGTGTCGATGTGAAAGCGCAGGAATCGCTTTTCGAACGGCGTCGTGATGGAATCCCATTCGACATTCGAGCGGACGACCTTGCAGGCGCAGTCGTAACTTCCTTTTGCGTTCGCGCCGTGGTTGTGCCACGTCACCCATTCTATCATGTTGTTTCCGTAGGCGAGATCCTTGGAAACGGAAAAGACGTAGCTGTCGTATTTTTTGACATATTCCGTGTTCGAACCGAAATAGGAGACGCCGTTGCCTTCGAAATCGTCGAGGAACCCGGACGGGGAAACCTTGCTTTCGCCGGTGTATGTCGCCGAGCGGACCGTATCCTCGATGGACGTGGCGGGGGACTTGAAAGGCGTGAAAAAGTCGAGCGAAAGCGTCCGCGCAATGGAAAGGTCGCTCGAAGAGGCATCGTAATCGGGTGGGTAGCCGTAGATGTGCGTCCCATGGTAGAAAATCGTGACGTAGGGGACTTTCCGGTAGGCGACTTCTTTCTTTCCGTTTACGTCTTCGAGGTAGGTGGTCTCGGAGCCCGAATAGTAGGGACCTTTGGTGAGGTCAATTCCCTCGAACGGGACCGGATCGGAAGCGCCTTTATGTTCGCGGAGCGACCAGGAACCTTCCAAATCCTTGAACGTCGCAGCGGTGAACTTGAGCTGGAAAAGGTATTGGCCCGAGACGGCGAATGTTCCGACGAGCGTTATCGGCAGGTAGTAGCCGCCGAGTCCGTCGCTCTGGGGCGTTCCAAAGGATACGTCTCCCATGCCGGCGGATGTCCCGGTACCGTCCCAGACGGATTTGATGTAGCTGACCGGGCTTAAGTTCGACGTCTTGAGGTAGAGCCTGAGTTCCGCATTCTCGTAGGCAACCGTATCGTTGTTCGTCACGGAGACGAAGAGCGTGTTGCAGGTTTCCCAGCTGCTGCAGGCGGACTGGTAGGACGAAGGCTTGATTTAGAAGTTGTAATCCGCGTAAGTCGCTCCGCTCGATGTCGTGAAGCTGTAATGCTTGCCCGAATTGTCGTCGGTGGAAGCTCCGGAGGAAACGTCAAAGTAGTAGGTTGTCCCAGCACTCAGATCCGAGAGGACCGCTTCGTGGAACCGGACAGCCTTGCCGGAATCGGCGACCGCTGAACTGGAAAGGCTCCCTGCGCTTTCACCAAATTTCACGATGCCGTTTGTCGCCTGTTCGCCGGTCCACCAGTAGATGAGCGCGCTCTTGTCCGTCACCTGGCAAATCGTCACGCCGCTGATGTTCGCATTCGTGAGCGTCTGTGTCCAGGAATACCACTTGCCGTGGTTGTCGTCGGTGGTGAAGTTCATCTTGACATCGTGCCCGACCAGGTAGAAGTAGTAAGTTTCGCCCGGAGTGAGACCTCCGATGGTGACCGCTCCGCCGACCCCGCCCGGAGCCGTTACGGAATCGACCTTTGCGCCGTCGGGAGATGTCGCGTAGTAAACGGTGACGATGGCTCGCTCGTTCGTGTTCCAGCTGATGACCGCCGACGTGTCGGTGATAGGCGTTCCCTGGATGTTCGAGAAAAGCGGCCCTTCGACGTCTTCGGGGACTTTTTTGGAAAGGCTCAGCCCCGGGATGATGAACTGTGCCGAGAAGTCGATGCAGGTTTCGGTCGCCGTGTAGTCGTTCCAGTCGTCCTTGAGCGTCTTGTGCGGAGCGGAACCTCCCATGAGTGCGCCTTTGGGACATCTGTATTCGTAGGGCATTCCGCCTGCGTTGTAGCCGTCCGGGTTCGATGCGCGGTTGTGCGGGTGGTTCTCGGTTCTTGAACCGGCGCCCATGATGAATGAAAGTCCCCACGGGTTCGCACCCATATTGTAGTAGAAGTTGTCGAGCGCGACGTTCAGGTATTGTTCGTCGCCCGTCATGTCGTAGAGCATGAAGACCGCGTTCGCCGCTCCCATGTTGTAGCGGTTGAATCCCCAGTCGCTAGATGTCCACACCAGGTTGTAGGGCGGGACGACCGTGAAGCTGCCGTAAGGGTTCGTGCTGACGACGGAATCTCCCTGGGTGCCGTCGTCGGTGAGGCGCGTCATCGTGGCGATTAGCCGCGTGAGAAGCGTGTCGCGTTCGTCCGACTGGATGCCGTAGCTCTGTGCCTTGGCGACCGTCGGGAGGATCAGTTTCGCAAACCCGAAGAGAACGTAGGCGTGGATGTTTTCGTAGTCGGTCATCCAGCCGCCCGGGTAGAATCCGCTCTGGTGCCCGAGGTAGCCGCCTCGGAAGTAGGGGAGGTTGTACTTGTAGTTCGAAGCGTTGTCGTTTATCGCTGTGTTCTTGTAGAGGTCAAAGGCGTAGCTCGAATCGCGTGTCGCATACCAGAGGGCGAGGGCCGCTGCCGCCGCATCGTCGTAGAGCGGTCCGCCTCCCGTGTAAAAGCCTTGAAGTTCGTCGGTTGTCTTTCCGTCAGGAGCGTATTTCGCGATGATGTTCCGGTAGATATCCTTGGCCGCCGCAATCAGGGAATCCGAGTAATGG
>JBNMGX010000048.1:0-10409 GCA_050872465.1 Hallerella sp. | reverse complement strand
GATTTATACGAAAGATTCCGTTTCTTTTAAAAGTTCTTTGTTCGACGGGAAAAAAATCAAGCCGGAGTATATCTTGGCGGATGTCCAGTTCTGCTATTATCCGCGAGAAGTTTTAGAACGGCATTTTCGGAATGCGGGATTTTCTTTTGTGGAAGAAAGACAGGGGGATGTTCTGACCCGGAAACTATTGGAAAACGAAACGCTGATTTTGAAGATGGAAAAAACGGCGAAGCGCATTCTCTTAAAAAATGAACTTCGGAATTATTCGTACTCTATCGAGTTTGAGAAATTGCCATGAGCGAGCCTTTGTACATTCATGATTTTGGCCTGTGCACAAGCGTCGGCAGCGATAAGGAATCGGTCTGGGACGCGCTTTGCGGTTGTGGCAATCCGAACTTTACCCTGCAAAATTTTTGTGGAAAGGAACGTCTTGTCGGAAAGATTCCCGATAAGGAACTTTTTCCGGTGAAAAATTTGGAGTACGACAATCGCGTCAACCGGCTTTCCGAAAAAGTCCTTTCGCAGATGGAGGATTCGGTCCTTGAAACCGTGAAAAGATTCGGTGCTGACCGCGTCGGCGTCTTTGTCGGTTCCAGCGACAACGGCTCTGAAGATTCGCTTTCGGCGTTGAAAGCTTTCCGGGAAAATGGTTCCTATCCAAAAGGCTATTCTCTAAAAAAACAGCAGGCGAATTTTGCCGCGGAATTTATTGCGGACAGGTTTCATCTAAAGGGACCCGCCTTTACGCATTCCTCGGCGTGCGCGTCGAGTGCGAGTGCGTTTGCTTCGGCGAGAAATTGGCTCTCTGCCGGGTTTTGCGATGCGGCAATCGTCGGAGGCGTGGATATCGCGTCGTTGATGGTTGTTCTCGGTTTCGATTCGCTAGAAGCGGTGGCCCTTTCACCGACAAATCCCTTCAGTAAAAATAGGGCTGGACTTACGATTGGTGAAGGGGCGGCATTCTTTGTCGTCTCCTTGGGCAAGGAAAATGCCAAGGTGATGCTTTCGGGAATCGGGGAAAGCTCGGATGCGGAACATGTGACAGCTCCGCGGGCGGATGGTGCCGGTGCCCGCTTGGCGATGGAAAAGGCTCTTGCCGATGCGGGAATTTCTCCGTCGGATGTCGATTATATCAACCTGCACGGAACCGGAACAAAGCTGAACGATGCGATGGAAAGTGTCGCGGTGAATGAAGTGTTTGGAGGCTTTACGCCGGCGAGTTCGACAAAAGGCTTGACGGGGCACACTTTGGGGGCTTCCGGTGCTCTCGAAGCGGCGTTTTGCTGTCTTGCGCTTTCGGATAAAAACGAGGGGCATCTTTTGCCGGTTCATCGCTTTGACGGCTTGCGGGATTCTTCGCTTCCCGAAATTCATCTGGTTTCGCCCGGCGAAAGTTCTCGCCGATTGAAGACGTGCATGAGCAATTCATTTGGCTTTGGCGGGTGCAATGTTTCGCTTGTGCTGGAGAAAGTTGAATGACAAAATTTGACACGCGAGAAAAGCTGTCCGACCTTGTTCCACACAAGGGAAAAATGCTTCTTCTTGACAGAATCGTTTCCTTTGACTTGGAACAGGCGCAAGTCGTGACGGAAATTGACATTTCCGAAAAGAGCATGTTCTTCGAAGAAACCTTAGGTGGAGTTCCGGTTTGGATTGCCTTTGAATACATGGCGCAAAGCGTATCCGCCTTGACGGGAATTTTTGGTTTGCAGACAGGCACGCCTCCTCGGATGGGATTCATTTTGAGCGTGACGAATTTCTGTGCGGAAGAATCCGTATTTCCAAAAGGTTCAACGGTGCAAGTCGAAGTCCGGCAGACATTGCGCGTCGATGCGGCTGTCACGTTCGAAGGCAAAGCCTTCGTCGGCGGGAAATGCGTGGCAACGGCGACGATCAACGCTTGTGATGTCGATGACCCGAAAAAAGTTTTAGGAGTGTAATATGGAAAATGAAAAACGCGTTTTGGTGACCGGGGCGAGTGGAGGAATCGGTCTTGCGATTGTTCGGAAGCTGCTCGAACTCGGATATCGTGTCGTTGCGCATTACAACCGCCATGCCGATTCGCTAAAAGAGTTGGAAAAGAATTTCGCGGACCGCTTGAATCTTGTTCAGTTCGATGTAAGCGATCGGGCAAGTTGCCAAGAGGCGATTGAAAAGGACATTGCGGAAAATGGCGTCTATTACGGAGCGGTTCTTTCTTCGGGAATTTGTCGCGATGCCGCATTCCCGGCGATGACGGACGATTACTGGGATAGAGTAATCGATGTCAATCTGGACAGCTTTTACAATGTACTGAAGCCGATTGTCATGCCGATGTGCCGCAAGCGGCAGGGGAGAATCGTTACGATTTCCTCGGTCTCTGGCGTTATCGGAAATCGCGGACAGGTCAATTACAGCGCAAGCAAGGCGGGTCTTATCGGAGCGACTAAGGCGCTTGCTACGGAACTCGCCAGTCGGAACATTACGGTAAACAGCGTAGCGCCGGGCGTCATCGAGACAGAAATGATTCAAAATGCTCCGCTGGATATGATTTTGCCGTCGATTCCGATGCGGCGCGTCGGAAAGCCCGAAGAAGTCGCTGCGACTGTCGCCTTTTTGCTTTCGGACGGAGCAGCCTACATCACCCGCCAAGTTATTTCTGTCAATGGAGGTCTTGCGTGAAACGTCGTGTCGTCGTTACGGGAGGTTCTTGCATTTCGTCGCTCGGAATGGAACCTGACGAAATCTTTTCCAATTTGCATTCGCTGAAAAATCGGATTATGCGGATGGACGACTGGGAAAAGTACACACAGATGAATACACGGCTCGCTGGACCGATTGTGTATCCGCTTCCGGAATATCCGCGGAAAAAAGCTCGAAGCATGGGACGCGTTGCGCATCTGGCGGTGGCGTCGGCTGAAAAGGCTCTCGCTGTTGCCGGAATTGACTTGAACGATCCGATTTTAAAATCGGGTCGAGTCGGGGTTGCCTATGGTTCGTCTAGCGGCAGCTTTGATGCTCTGGTCGATTTCGTTGCGATGCTTCAAAACGACCAGACCGAACGTATCACGGCGACTTCCTATATCCGCTCGATGCCGCAGACATGTGCGGTAAACATCAGCGTTTTACTCGGGCTAACGGGACGCCTGATTACGACGAATACGGCTTGCACTGCTGGCAGTCTTTCCATCGGTTATGCATTTGAAGCGATCCAGAACGGGGCGCAGGACATGATGCTTGCCGGTGGTGCGGAAGAGTTGAATCCTACGGAGTCCGCGGTGTTCGATACGCTTTTTGCGACAAGCGTCAAGAACGATACTCCGGAACTCACGCCTGCATCCTATGATCGCGATAGGGACGGTCTTGTCATCGGGGAAGGCGCTGGAACGCTTGTCTTGGAGGAATTGGAACACGCAAAAGCTCGCGAGGCAAGAATCTATGCGGAAATGGTCGGGTTCGGAACGAATACGGATGGCGACCACATTACGCAGCCAAAAAAGGAAACGATGCAAATCGCTCTCGAAATGGCCTTGCGGAATGCGGAAATTTCCCCGGAACAGATCGGTTATGTGAGCGGGCATGGAACCGCGACAAAACGCGGCGATGTTGCCGAGACGATTGCGACATATCGGGCGCTGAAAAATCGTGCTGTTCCCATCAGCAGCCTGAAAAGCTATATCGGCCATACGCTGGGAGCGTGCGGCGCTATTGAAGCGTGGCTTTCCATCTTGATGATGAACCGGAAATGGTTCTCGCCGAACCTCAACCTGAAAAATGTCGATCCGGAATGTGCCCCGCTTGACTATATCACGGGAAGCGGACGCGAAATGGATATTGAATATCTGATGTCGAACAATTTCGCTTTTGGCGGAATCAACACTTCGCTGATTTTCAGGAAGGTCTAGAAAGCGGATTTTCCGGATCCCTGTCTCGGTAGTTTTCTAAGGTTTCCCGCATTTCTTCGGTGAGGTAGATGACCGCCGCGGAATGGGGAAATGCTTTAAATTTTTGAATGGAAATCGGGTTCAAGATTTTTAAGCGGTAATGGTAGCGTTCTGTCGGATGCGTGGAAAAGAACGGGTCGTGTTTGCGGATTCCGATTTTTTCGTTTCCGCCGATGTATATCGGTAAAACATCGCATTGGGCGTGGAGCGCAAATCGGGCGGCGCCTTTTTTAAAGTTCATCAATTCTCCGGGGACTGTCCGCGTACCTTCGGGAAAAATGATGAGCGAATTTCCGGAATGGACGCTTTGCGTGGATTTTTCGAGCTGCTCGCTGAACGGGAGTGAATTGGAAATGTAGAGCGTCCGCACGAATTTTCGGACAAAAGGCGTCTTGGCAAGCGTTCCCTTGACGATGCAGTTTGCGTCGGGAATGATTGAAAGAAGGATAACGACATCGAGAAATGACGGGTGGTTGGCGACGATTACGCTTGGCGGTATTTTGGAAAGCCTGTCGGGATTTTCGATGTGGAGTGAAAGCACGCCGAGAAGGCGCATTTCCCAGACAAAGATTTTGAAATAGATGTGGACAATTTTTCGGGCAAGGCGTTGGAAACGTTTTTTGGAAAATCCCGAAAGGATGAAAAGCAGCGGAAATCCCGACGAAAAAATCAGACTGCAAATGCCAAAGGAAAAGTAGGAGAAAACCTTGGCGAACAGTCGATAGAAATAGGCGATTTTTTGAATGACGAACATCTAGAGATAATGTTCTAAAAAATAAAGAGCTTGGGCTGCTGCGGTGTCTGTTTCGGGAAGGGACAACGGTTCGAGTTCGCAGACGGAATCCGCTTCTTCCGTGGAAAGGCGCAGGGCCAAGGCGCATACCGGATTCGGGTATGGAGAAATTTCGGAATAGGCTTCGGGAATGCGTTCATCGGCAAAGACAAAGATTCTTTCCGATTCTTTCCCGGATAAAAGCGGAGTCGCAGCTTCCCTTAAGCCGTCTTCAAAGGAACGGTTCCCTGAAAACACCGCGCTGTAGCCTGTCATGTTGTTTTCGATAATCGAGGCGGCGGCAACCGGAGCGTTGAATACGGACAAACTAAATTTTGCCGGCGAGACTTCACCGGAGTCCAGAATCCCGGATGATATTTGAAACTGCCTTTGAATCTCGCCAAATTCCGATGCAAAAGTCATCGGTGCGGGAGGAAATCCTTCGGAAACATCGTGGGCTACATAGGCGACCATCTTGGAAAGATCGCTGAGACGCCTGCGAAAAAGCATCGAGACGAACGAAAGCTTGGGCATGTTTTCCGCATCGGTCCAGGCGGAATATCTTTGGATGAAGATGCTCATCTTTTTTGAAAACGGAAAAGCGTGTAGCAGTTGATTCCCAGCTGGTGATGGACTTCCCGCAGTTCTAATCCGCCGTTCTCGATGGCGTTTTTCAGTTCATCGTAGCGATACATCTTGCTGTTGCCGTTTGCGATGCACGTGAAGTAGAGCGATGTCGCTTGCAGGGAATACGCCGCGGCTTCGAAACGCTGCCTGTCCCAAATCGGTTCGAGAACATAGACGTCCGCATTGGCATCTATCGAGCGGGAAATTTTTTCCGAGATTTCGGTAATCTGGGAAAGCGAGAAGCAATCCAGGAACTGGCTCATCCAGACGGCGTCGGCTCCGCTCGGAAACTCGGTCTTCTTGTCGAGAACATCGCAGGAAATCGTGTCGATGCGATTTTCAAAACCCGCCTTCTTTGCGTTTTCCCGGGCGACTGCGGCTTGCCCCGGAAGATCGATAATGGAAACGTGAACATCCGGATTATGCTTGCAGCAGGCGATAGCCCATTTCGCCGTGTTGCCGCCGATATCGAAAAGCTTTCGGCAAGGCCTAGAAAAGACGATGGGAAGCGCTTCGGGAAATGCCAGGTCCGAATAGAAATGGTCGAAGCCGAACCAGCTTTTCTTGAACTGTTCGCTCGTCTCGGAAAGCCCTTCATAGACGGTTTTCCAGTCCCCAAAATGTTTTAATCCTTTGGGCTTGCCGCTTCGGACGGATTCCTGCAAATCGCTTGCTCCGGCATAGCAGACGTCGTTTGCAAAGTCCATGTTTACGCGGGTCATTTCATCGGCAAGGATGAAGTGTCCGATTTTTCCGAGCGTATAGGCGGGTTCTTTTTCGGAGGATTCCTTTAACTTGAGAATTCCCATTCCAAGCCCCATTTCGGCGAGAACGCCAACTCCGTAGGCCGACAGATTTAATTTGTCGGCAATTTTTTGGACGGTGATTCCCGTTTTGCGGAAGCGGCTGACGGTTTCGAGAATCCCCAGATCGCGCAGAGCTTTCGCCGCATGGAAGGAGAGCGGAGAAAATGCGATTTTCTGGGCTTCGAATTTCGCCTGGACAGCGTCGATGTCGTCTTGAAAATAAAAATCAAACATGGCTCGCTCCAATCTTCAAACCGGAAATCTTTTGCTAGTTGATGAATGCGGAATAGATGGCGCGGATTGCGTTTTCCATGTTCTCTTCGTCAACGCCGACCAAGATGTTGATCTGCGAAGATCCCTGGTCGATGATGCGGATGTTGATTTCCTTTTCCGCCAAGGCGGTGAAAAGCTTTGCCGCGATGCCGACCTTGTTTGTCATGCCGTGACCGACCGTCGCGACGAGGCTTATTCCCGGAAAGACCTTGACGCGGTCCGGGTGCATCTGGAGCAAAATGTCTTCGAGAACGGCATCCTGTACCGCTTCAAGCGACTTGGTATCGACGACGATGCTCATGGAGTCGATTCCGCTCGGGCTGAGTTCGTAGGAAAGGCCTTCGCTTTCGAGAATGGCGAGCACGCGGCGACCGAAGCCGATTTCCTTGTTCATCATGCTCTTTTCGATGTAGATCATCGAGAAGCCTTTGCGTCCGGCGATTCCCGTGATGGGGCATTCCGTCTTGTCGGGTGTCGGGCCGATGATGGTGCCCGCGTCTTCGGGGCGGTTCGTGTTGCGGATGTTGATGGGGATGTTCTTGGCGCGGCACGGGGCGATGGATTCGTCATGCAGGACGCTCGCTCCGGAATAGGAAAGTTCGCGGATTTCGCGGTAACTGACATAGCTGATGGGCTTCGGATTTTCGACGATGCGCGGATCCGTCATCAGCATTCCGGAAACGTCCGTCCAGTTTTCATAGACAATCGCGTTGATGCCGTTGGCGAGAACCGCTCCCGAAATGTCCGATCCTCCGCGGGAAAACGTCTTGACCTGCCTGTGCGGACCTTCTCCGTAGAATCCCGGTACGACAAACAGCTGGTTCTCGTCGGCAAGCGTCTGGGCGATCGTTTCGTAGCTTTTGGGCGTGATGCGGTAGCGCTCGTCAAAGGCGATGAGTTCGTAGGAGTCGACGAATTTCGCTCCGAGGTATTCCGCCATCAGCCGTGCGCAGAGAAATTCTCCGCGGGAGACCAGAAAGTCGATGGTGACCGTTCCGTCGTTTGCCTTGAGGCGCGCTTCGAGCGCCGCCAGATCGTCGCCGATTTTCGTGTTGAGGTTTAAGTCTTTCGCAATGTCCAGATAGCGGTTGCAGATCATATCCCACGGTGTCGAAAAGTCTAACCCCTTGGAAGCGAGGTCGTAAGTCGTGTAAAGCAAATCGGTCAGCTTTGTTTCTTTCGGGTTGCGCTTTCCCGGAGCGGAAACGACGACGACCTTTCGCCGGGAATCCGCTTCGACGATTGCCTTGACCTTTTGGAATTGCTTGGCTTCGGCTACGGAACTCCCGCCAAATTTGCAAACGATGCGATCTGCCATTGGAATATCCTTTTTGTAAAAAAAAAGAAGTTTCTGTAAAAAATAGCAATCATCGGTAGATTTTTTGGCGCGAAAAGCGTTATGGAGGATGTGGAAATTTGTACACATCCGAGGAAATACGATGAACGATTCAAAAACTCTTCTGGATATCGCTTCGCGTTCGATGGTTCCGGTCCTTCTCTGCGGCGAATCGGGAACAGGAAAAGAAGTGATGGCTCGTCGGCTCCATGCGCAGAGCGACCGTTCGAAAGGCGCATTTGTCGCGGTGAATTGCGGGGCGATAAGCCCGGGCCTTGTGGAAAGCCTGCTCGAAGGTTCTTGCCGCGGAGCCTATACGGGTGCAGTATCGAACCAGCTCGGGTTTGTTCGGGCAGCGGATCACGGCACGCTCTTTCTCGATGAAATCGGAGAGCTTCCCCTTGAAAGCCAGACGCGCCTCTTGCGCATTTTGCAGGAACGCGCGGTAATGCCGGTCGGGGCGCAGCGGAGCGTTCCCGTGGATTTTCGGCTGGTCTGTGCAACGCACCGGAATTTACGCTCGGCGGTCAAGGCGGGGCGCTTTCGCGAGGATCTGTTTTTCCGCTTAAACGTTTTCCCGATTCATCTGCTTCCGCTCAGGGAACGCTTAGATGAACTGCGAACCATTGCCGCGGAAATTTGGAACGACCTTTCTTCTCGCCCGCTTTCTTCCGAAGAACTGCAAAGCCTTTGCCGTTTTCCGTGGCCGGGGAACGTTCGGCAACTCAAGAATGTCCTGGAGCGTTTCCAGCTCTTGCAAAATCTCGGAAGGACGCTGGACGATATCCTCGCCGCGGAACCTTGGGACCTGCACCCGACTCGGGAAATTTGCGTCCAGGAACGGCGCTATCGCTATGGGAATCTGCCGTCTTGGAAAAGTATCCTCGAAGCGATGGAGAAGGCGCGAAACAACAAGTCCCGAGCGGCCCAGATTTTGGGAATCAGTCGCGGTTCGCTCTGCTATCAGCTGAAGAAAAATTCCCCGTGCGCGAAGCCTTCTTAAATTCTATTTTATGAATGCTCGTATTTGAAATGGAGTTCAAAGATGAAACATGTATTTTTAATCGTTCCCGCTTCTGTCGGCGTGGATGCTTCTGCCGCAACGAAGTCCGTTCTTGACGCGGTGAGGAAAAATGTAAAAACGGTTTGCGCGTTTTCCGCAGCCGAAGAAATCCCTTCGATTTTAAAATCGTCTGGCGCAGACGCTTCAATGGAAGACTTGGTCGGAAAGGTGCAGGACGCTTCTGCGGAGGCGGTTGTCGTGACGGGCGTCTTGCCGGAAAGTTCAGTTCGCAGCGAAACCTTGAATATCCAGATTGCGGCTGCCTTGGACGCTGACTCCATCCTGGTCGCGGACACCGATGAAGCTGGCGGAGCGGTCGCTTTGGATTTTCTCTCGCAAAAAGCACGCGTTGCGTTTGTATGCGCTTCGGGAGATTCGGTCTGCGAAGAGGCTGTTCAGAAAATTCTTTCTTCGGAATCGGAACATCGCATTTCCCAGGCGGAATTCCGTCGTAACCTGATTTCGCTCGCTTCGAGAAATATCAAGCGGATTGTCCTTCCGGAAGGTGCTGAACCGAGAACGCTCAAGGCCGCTGTTGAAGCGTTTGAAAGGAAAATCGCTGTCCCTGTCCTTATCGCCAAACGTTCCGATGTCGAAGCGGAAGCGGCGCGTCAGAACTTGACGATTCCCGAAGGCTTTGAAATCATCGAGCCGTCTGCGGAACTTGCCGAAAAGTATGTCCCGCTTTTGGTGGAACTTCGCAAGGCGAAGGGGATGACCGAGGAGAAGGCCCGCGAAGTGCTGAAGGATCCGGTGTTCCTGGGAACGATGATGCTCAAGAAGGATGAAGTAGATGGTCTTGTCTCCGGGGCGGTCCATTCTACGGCGGATACGGTTCGCCCTGCGTTACAAGTGATTAAGTGCGCTCCGGGAGTCAAGTCGATCAGTTCCGTTTTCTTTGTCTGCTTGCCGTCCCAGGTTTTGGTCTTTGGAGACTGCGCTATCAACCTAAACCCGAATGCAGAAGAACTTGCGGGCATTGCCATCCAAAGCTACGACACGGCAAAGGCTTTTGAACTTCCGGCTCGCGTAGCGATGCTGAGTTACGGAACGGGGAACAGCGGAAAGGGCGATGACGTCGATCTGGTCATTGCGGCGACGGGAGCGGTACGGAAGTCCCGTCCGGATATTCCTATTGATGGACCGCTGCAATATGATGCGGCGACGACAGAAAATGTCGCTCGGCTCAAGGCTCCGAACAGTGCGATTGCGGGAAAGGCGACCGTTTTGATTTTCCCGGATCTTTCCGCAGGGAACATCTGTTACAAGGCTGTACAGCGTTCCGCTCCGGGTGTCATCGCGGTAGGCCCGATGCTTCAGGGTCTAGCGAAGCCGGTGAACGATTTGTCCCGTGGAGCGCTCGTCGAAGATATCGTCTATACAATCGCTTTGACCGCCATCCAGGCTCAGAATTAATTTATCTGTAAAATTCAAACAAAGTAGTCCCTGCGCAATCCGCAGGGATTTCTTGTGATTCTTCAAAACCACCGGCTAGGCCGGTGGTCCGGTTTAGCCTTCTGGCGTTGCGTCCCCGACAAACAAGGAATCCCCTGGCTACCTTTGAAATGCGGCCTGCCAGCTGCATCCAGAATAACCAAAGGATTCACAG
>JBNMGX010000047.1:0-10443 GCA_050872465.1 Hallerella sp. | reverse complement strand
GGACCTTACGATAAGTTCTTGGAATTTTTAAGCGAGTAGTTTTCTACTTCGTCCCCGTGCTTCCGAAGCCTCCGCGGTTTTCGCCTTCGAGAGGCGCTTCGACAAAATGAATTTTCGGCTGGTTTTCCACGATGCGGAACTGCGCAATGCGGCTTCCCTTTTCGATTGTTACGTCTTCTGTCGCATAGACGGGATATTTCCACCAGTCGTCCTTGCCGCAGTAGCTCGAATCGACAACGCCGACGGAATTTGTCTGCAAGATTTTCCAGTTCTTGAATGTGGAACTGCGCGGAGCGATATGCGCTTCGAACCCTTGGGGAAGCTTCATGGCGACGCCCAAATGGATTAACCGAAATTCTCCTTTTTGGAGATGGACCGTTTCCGCAGCACGCAAGTCAATCCAGTCGGATTTTCCTCCGATATATTCGAGGCGAGGAATGGTCTCGTCGAGATATTGGATTTGAATCGTCTCTTCCGCCATTAGAGAAGCTCCTTGCGCAAAGCTTCTTCGCTTTTCGGGGAAAGATAGGACGGCGGAACGTCGAGGACCGTTTTGCAACCAAATGAACCTTCCCGGTAGAAGCGCATGAGGGCGCGGGCGTATGCCACGAGGACGCTTGCCGTAAATGCCGGGTTCGAATCGAGCTTGAGGCTGTATTCGATGACGTTTGTAAATTCGTCTTGGAGGCCTGTCTTTCCCGAACGGATGACGAATCCTCCGTGCGCCATGCCGGAATGGTTTTTCTGGAATTCCTCTTCGCCGATAAAGTGGACCGTCGTATCGTAGTCCGCAAAGTAGTTCGGCATTGTCTTGATTTCCTTTTCGATTGCGCTTGCGTCGGCGCCCGCTTCGAGAACGACAAAGACTTCGCGGAGATGCTTTTCACGGGTCGATAGCTTCGGGGCCTTTCCGCTGCGGACCGCTTCGAGCGCGCTTTCGACGGGAATCGTATATTGCTTGGCGTTTTTCACACCGTGGATTCGACGGACCGCATCCGAGTGGCCTTGCGAAACGCCTTTTCCCCAGAACGTGTAGGTTTCGCCTTTCGGGAGAATCGCATCGGCATAGACGCGGTTGAGCGAAAAGAGGCCCGGATCCCAGCCGACGGAAATCATAGCGACCTTCTGGGCGGATTTTGCGGAAATATCGACCGCGGCAAAATGTTCCGGGATGTTCGCGTGGGTATCGAAACTGTCGATGACGTTGAAATGCTTGGCGAATTCGGGCGTTTGCTTCGGCAGGTCCGTCGCGCTTCCTCCGCAGAGAATCATCACGTCGATTTTTTCTTTCCAGTCCAAAACTTTTTCGATTTCGACGACCGGAACGCCTTCCGTCAAAAGCTTTACCGAAGACGGATTTCTCCGCGTAAATACGGCGACGAGTTCCATGTCCTCTGAATTTCTGACCGCGCATTCCACGCCGCGACCGAGATTTCCATAGCCTAAAATTCCGACTTTGATCATAGAAGTCCTTTTTTTTGAAGAGGCTTTAATTTATAAAAATCTTAGCTCGAATGTAAAAATTCTAAAAGCGGGTAGGTCTGTGAACTGGAAACCGTTTCCCGCATAGACCTTTACAAAAATAAAAGCCCAGAAAGAGGAATTCTGCTTTCTGGGCTTTTCTTGAACGGAATGATGCTTTTGCAAAAATCCGGAAAATTATTCTTCGGCTGCGGCAGATGAGCTGCTTACATAGCCGCTGTTGTTTACGATGCCCGAGCCATCGTATTGCCCGCTTACTACGTCGGCGGTGCAAGCGATAAACAAGGAGACAAATAACAGAATTAGAAGTGCGATTGTTGTCGTTTTCATTTTTTATCTCCTTAGAAGTTGAGGAAAAATCCCATGTTGGCGACAATATCTTCGCCATTGAACGCAGCGGCAAAAGTCTTTTTGTAGATAACATCTTCAAGACTTGCTTCGATTGCAAGCATTTTCCATTGGAAACGAAGACCCAGTTGGGCTTTGGTCTCCGAAGAGTGCAGTTGCATGAGGGTTGCCTCGGTATCGTCTCCGTATTTTACGTTTTCGTAACCGAACAGGAGTATGTTGTGCGATAGACCGCCGAAAGCGAGCCAGTTTTCCGTAATGGCGACATCTGCCCAGATGTTCGGCGTTACTTGGAAACCGAATTCCATATGTTCCTTGAAGGTTTCTTTATCTGCAGCATCTCCCTTGTCGAACATTTGTATGGCGAGCATGTTGTTTGAGCCTATCATGACGCGTGCCATGTTGTTTGCAAGGACTTGCAGGGCGAAGTTGAAATACGGGTCGATTTCGATGCGGCTGTTGGGGGAGGTGATCGATGTCGTTTTTCCTCCTGCTTTCAGCTCTTGCGTTTCTTCATTGCGAAGAATCTGCGCACCGAGACTCCAGCCAAAAGTGCTTGCGCTAGGCGAGTTGGTGACCGCTCCGGAAAGTGATAGACGCCACAGGTTGTTTTCGACTGCGTCGTCAATTGTTTCTTCGTCTCCTGTCGTGAGCCAGTTTGCCCTAATGGAAAACGCATACGATCCGACCGGCATTGCGAATGTAAGACCGATATCGTCGCCGATATTTATAAGAGTTGTTTTTTGCTCGTCACCGCCTTCTGGCTTTTCGGTGAGAAAGTTCTTGGAAAGTCCGATATCTACACCGATACCGAAGGAAGGCGTTGCGACACCGACAGTTAGGAGCCCGACCGTTCCTAGGGAATTATCGAACCCGCCATAGAACGTAAGTCCCTTGTTGAAAGCGACATAGCCCATGTTGTTGGTTGGTTCCACATACAGGAATTGCCCGATGGCCATCATATACGGGTAGGATAGTTGTTCTCCGACGGTCGTTGCCGCGAGTTCGTTTCCAACGGAGTTGTAGGAATTTCCGCGGAGGACGTCCAACTTGGACATCAGGTCGCCCGAGCTTTGCGGAGCGGCTGTTTCGGCGGGGGCAGGTGCCGATGGCGCTTCGACCTTAGGTGCCGGTACGGCTATCTGCTCTACAGAAGCGGTGGCGGGTTCCGCTGCCGGCATTTCTCCGTAATAATCCTGCGCAAAGGCTATCGTAACAGCAACGGCGCTTGCGCTAGTCCATAATTTCAAGTTCATGAAACCTCCAGTCTGTTAAATTGAACTTGTTTCGTAAAAATATAACAAGTAAAATTCAAAGGATTGCATAAAATTGATTCCTAAATTTTAGAAATAGACTTTTTAAAATGTTTTGCTAATCCAAATTTCTATTTTAAGTCCTATGCGTAGTTTAAAATGGATTTGTTTCGTTCTGGTTGTTGTGGGTATGGCGTTGGCGGAGCCTCAAAATATCAGGGAGCCGCAAGGTGCGGTTCGAACCGCAAAGGAATCGGATTTTTTCGCCAAGGCGATGAAGTCCGAAAAATCGACCGAAGCGTGGACCTATTCGTTTGTCTTCGACAATGGGACCAGGGCTTATGTCAATTACGCTTCGCTTGACATCCCGACATCCGGGAAAAAAATCGGCTGCGATATTTCGTTCCAGAATTTCAAAGGGAAAAATCACAGCGTCGGGCGGCAGTATCCGCTAGAGCGTTACACGGAAGACAAGGCGAAGGTACGTGTTTCCATTAAGGAAGAGTATCTGATGGAAGGGATGCCGGGAAAAGGTCATCGTGTGCTTTTTACGGCAAATAAAAATGGAAGGTTCCTGCTCGACGTGACATTCCAAAGCGCATTTGTGTCAAAGGTTCCGGGCGACGGCAGGTGGAAAATTTCCGGCAAAGACTATGGAGAAGTCGTGTTGATTCCCTATGGCAGGGTTGCGGGAAAAATCGCGTACAACAGCGACACGGTCGAAGTGAAAGGCTATGGCTATCTAGAGCATACATGGCAGACCGGCAATGCGACGGATATCGCGAGGCGCGCGTTCAACATCAGCGAAGCGACCCGCGGAGCCTATGCCGGGCGTCTCGGAATTTCTCCTGACGGGGAACCTTTCGGCTATGTCATCTACCGGTCGTCCGAAGGCGCTAAAGTTCTTTTTCCCCGGAGAATTCTCGAAAACGGCAAGCCTTATAGCGGCAAGGCGTTTCCCAAGGCTCCGCTTCGGATTATCTGGCAGGATTCTTCGGATACGCTCTCGATAGACATGTCAAAGCCTCGCCAGAAATTTTCGATGCTTGAAAATTTTGACGGCTGGTTCGCGCGGAAAGCGGCAAAACTCATGCTCGGCGGAGAAATCTTCTTTTGGCGCGGGCGTTCCAAAGGTGCAGACGGGCTGGTCTTTGACTGGAGCATCACGGGGTTTTGATTTTTGGGAACTTCGGACAAGATAAATCGCTGATTTCTGACTTCTCTCAATACTCCACTTTCAACTCAGACCACTGACCGCTATCTACTATCAACTAAGCTCTAAGCTCCGACTCCTAACCACTGATTCCTGACTCCTTTCAACTAATAACTATTCACTCTCAACTATCAACTAAACACTAAGCTCTAATCCCTGACAACCCTCATCCCGCTTACCGTGTCCCATTTCCCTTCAAAAAACTGATTTCTGCTTCCTGATTCCTCAACTTTCAACTATTAACTAATAACTATCAACTATTCACTAAACTCAACTGTCCCGCTTTCTGTTCCAACACTCAACTAGGTTCTCGTCAATTTCTATAATATCGGCATGACCCTTTTTCGTCCATGCATCGACATCCACCAAGGAAAAGTCAAACAGATCGTCGGCGGAACGCTTTCCGATGCCGAAACGCCCTTGACGCATTTTACGAGCGAAAAGGCGCCCGATTACTATGCAAGTCTTTACAGGCGTGACGGATTAATGGGTGGTCATGTGATCATGCTGGGAAAAGGCAATGCTGACGCGGCTAAAAAGGCTCTTTCCGCTTATCCGGGCGGGCTTCAGGTCGGAGGCGGAATCAGTCCCGACAACGCGCAGGAATTTCTTTCTGCAGGGGCGAGCCATGTGATTGTCACCAGCTGGATTTTTAACGGGGCGCATCTCGATTTGGAAAGGGTCAAGGAACTTTCCCGGGTCGTCGGGAAAAAAAAGCTCGTGCTGGATCTGAGTTGCCGAAAGACGGAATATGGATGGAACGTGGCGACGAACCGCTGGCAGACCGTTACCGATTCCGAAGTTTCAGCGGAACTTTTAGAAACGCTAGCCGATTATTGCGATGAATTTCTCATCCACGCGGCGGATGTCGAAGGTCTTTCCCGCGGAATGGACGAATCGCTAATTCGATTTCTCGCAGAGAACAGCCCTGTTCCCGTCACATACGCCGGAGGGGCGAAGAGCGTTTCGGATCTCGTCCGGTGCGGCGAAATTTCGGAAGACCGCGTTGATTTGACCATCGGCAGTTCGCTCGATATTTTTGGCGGAACGGGAACGCGCTATGCGGATTGCGTCGAATTCAACCGGAAGAAACTTTCGGCTTGCGCTTACCGAGCATCCGATAAACGATAAGGCATACGACAGCAGAAAACAGCAAACCGATAGCCGCGGCAAGTCCTATCGGAGCGAGCGTCTCGGGGAAATTTTTGGCGGCAAGTCATGTCCCCGGAATGCGAAAGAGGATGATGGAATGCGCATTGTGAATAAACGAAATAAAGGAATGCCCGCAGGTTCAGAAGTATCCGTTGAAACAGAAATGCACTGCAGCGACGAGGGAAAAAACGATGCCAGGTTTAACGTCTTCCCGAGAATTCTTTATTTGCCGATTTGTCTATTTTTCTAACGCATAATGGGCGATTTTTTCAGCTGTAGAATGTTTTGCCTCTTCATTTCGGAAAATGCTGCTCAGTTTTTTTAGGCTTTGGAGAGAAGTATAATCTTGCAGAATCTGGTTGATGAAATACCGCAAGCATTTGGGCTTGATGTACTCGATATGGAATCGGTTTCTGATTCCGCAATCTTCCAGTCTCAGGGCGTTGTCCATCTGGTCTTTTCCTAACGGCAGCACAAGGAACGGAACTTCGTAATAGATGCATTCCTTGATCGTGGCAAGTCCGCCATGGATAATCGCACAGCTCTCCTTTTCTTTCTTTTCGGCGATCGCTTGAAGAATTCGCCTTTGTGGAGCCCAACCGCAGACAGTTACATTCTCATATTCGTCCCAGTGATTTTGAATGAGCGTCGATCCCACGCATAGAATCAGATGATAGTCTTTCATGTCCGACGACTGCATTGCGCTAATCATCGCCATAAACAAGGACAAGGCGCTTTCGGCGTAGTCGAGAACCTGCGAACCGGCCGTCACATAGATGATTTTATCCTTGCCCAGAACTTCTTCCCATGGAATCCCTGAGGAATCGTCTTCGATCCCTTCCAGTTCCTTGGTGATGCAAGGTTCCCCATACGAGACCAGATTTCCGTGAGAATAATGGGCGTAATCGAATTTTTTAGGACATGGAATATATTCGGGGAAACTCCTTAGTGGTTCTACAAATTGTTCGGGAGTCATCCCGTAATCCACCATGTATTCATCCGGATCGCATTTATCGTTTGCCACCATGTTTATCAGTTTTCTTTGTTCGTCTGGCGTGAACGCCATTAAATTCTGTAAAGCGCGTGAGGCGGGATTTTCACTAGGATGCCGAAGATACGTTGTGGAAATGGCGAATTTCGGTTTGCTTGTAAAGACGTCGGACTTGAATTTGTGATGGTAATAGATGATCAACGCTTCTAAGGCGGTGAAATACCCGGAAACCATCAAGTTCGGCTTGATTTTCTTCCATCTTTCCCTAAATTCAATCGCGTTCCTGTACATGACAGAATTTTTAGGTGCTCCGGCTTTGACGATGTTGTCCTTGTTATCAAAACCCGCATAGGCCAATGCCCATATATGGTCTGTTTTCCACCTGTTTCCCGGTGTTGTTCGGCATTCATTTGTGTAGCCGGGTGGATAAATGGATTCCTTTGTCTCTTCGGGGACATAGAAAATGTTGCTGTATTTAAAATCCGTCCCGTTCTTTTTATTGTAAGAAAGGATCAATTCCTCGCAATCGGCGATGCCCATATATTCAATGTCAAACAATTTTTCATCGTTGGAATCTTTCATTGAATTCAGGCAATCAGCCCATGCGAGGGTAGGGAGCCAGTGGCCCTGTTCCTTATAGACATCAGGCCAAAAGAGAATTTTTTTCGGATTTGACATGATGCCTTACTCCTATTTTAAGGTTGCCATCCGGCTCGTGCCGTTTACGCGGACGATATAGTTTCCCGGAGTCTGCAACGTGATGCTTGTTGTTGCTCCGGCAAGCGGTTTGGAGGCGACCAGGTGACCAAGCGCGTCAAAGATGCGGACTACGCCTCCTTGCGCATTGGATAATGTGACGGTCATGCCTTCCACCGCAAGATGGAACGAGGGCTGTACGGTTTTCCAAATCGCATCCGGTTCTTTTGAGGAGGAACTGCTTCCGTTTTCAGCGGAAGAACTACTCGGTGTGGAACTACTGGATGAAATTGCAGGTAAATCTAAGTCAATATCAAATTCCGGATATTCTTCACCTTGTTTCCATGAGTCAAATTCTGAACCGAAATTTTCATTTTGGTACTGTACCCAACTGTTTAGAGCTTTGAGCAAAGTTCCAGAAGCTTCATCGCTTGCTTCCAAGTCATAAAAAGCCATTTCTTCCGATCCTTTTGCCGCCGCCTTACTAAATGTATAGGAATCGGTATAGTGATCCGTATTGTATTTGCCTACAGTTGAATCTTCTGGCAAGGACACCGCATAGGAATTAAATACAGATGTTCCTCCAATCCGACTATAGCTTTGACGACTCCAATCACCTAGAGCGCTAAAATCATTATTATCTGCAAAGACTCCTAAATTAAAACTATTGTATATCCTTCCTGCTCCAATTCCTTTTATATAGGTTACGTTATAACCATCGCACATGCCAGCATTCTTTTCACAAGAAACAAATTCAAGATAATTATCATTTTTGGATTTATAAACAGGAACAGAAAAATTGTCGATATTAAATGAATTTTGTATAAGCGATTTTGAGTGTCCGACTGCAACAATTCCGCCATATATCGGGTTAACTAGGACGGTTTGGTTAATATCACCAATTATGCTTTTTTTTATATGCCCTTTATTATAGGAATTTTTAATTACGCTGGTGGAATCCGCATACCCGGCAATTCCCCCAATATAGTGGCTATTTGTTTTGATGTTGCCTACATTGTTGTAGGCTCGATTAATGTTTCCGCTGTTGTACCCCGCAATGCCCCCTGCATATGTCGCCAAAAAAAGTAGCGAGTCCGACTCTGCCGATACCTCGTGCAAAGTTCCTGCATTATAGCCGCATATTCCTCCTGAGAATAAGGTGTCATAGTAGTACCTTTTTATCGCTATTCGTTTCAAATCATTCAAGACTGCCTTGGATACAGATTTCTTTACGATTCCTGTCTTGAAATTTTTGGCGACAATCCCGCCTTGATATGTTTTAAGTTCGGCTGTTTTTCCATCATTAGGCGGAGCATCAGAAACATTTGTAAATACAAATCCATTTGCCGAGACGTTTTCTATCAATCCGTAATTTTTGCCGACAATTCCCGATACAACAAGATCGGTTTTGTTATATGTATCTACAAAATAGTTCCATGATAACGATGTATCTGGAGTATGTATTTCTACGGTTCCATCAAAGGAACTATTTTTTATGGTTGCCTGTGTTTCGTTCAACAAGGCTATTCCTGTGGCGCCTATACGGTTTTTTATTGTGCCGTTTACAATACAGCTATCGATCATGCCCTTGTTCTTTATGGCAACGCCCGCACCCCATGAACCGCCAAAATCAATCTCCGTCAAGGATAAAGATTTCACGGTCCCTTCTAAAACGCCAAACAGGGAACTAAAGTAAGCAAGCGTATCGGTATTTAATCCTTCGATACTCTTTTTATTTCCGAGGAATGTTCCTGCAAAAGGGTGATTGCTGTTTTCACCGATTGGCCACCACATATAAAGTTGAACGTCTTTCTTCTTTAAATCGGCAGCAAGAGTGATCGTTTTTCCCGAAAAATCATCGGCTTCGAATCCATGAAAACCATTGCTTATAACGCTTAATCCTGCCAACTGTTGAATACTTGAAATGGTAAAAGCGGATTTTGATTTAGAATACCAGGAAACATCATAATTTCCATCATCTATCCAGAATTTTCTATCAAATTCTGCATCATCCGAAAAGATGGGCTTGTTGTTTGTATAATTCCATTTCTTATTCCCTTCGGACGAAGGTTGCTTTCGAACCCAGTCATTCAAATACGATTTTGCTTCAACAAAGATGGGTAAACTATCCCATTCGGATAATGTAACAAACGCAAGGCTGTCGCCTTCTATAAATTTCGGTGGATGATAGCTACCGAAGGTATATCCGTATCCAATTTTATGTAAGGAATTGTTTACTTCGATTTGACTTGTCTTTTGTTGATTTTGTCGCCAAAAGTTTTCATAATAGATTTTCCCGTATTTCTCGTAGATTAGCGAATAGTCAAAATTAATTCCTTGTGTACTTGTAATCGAAGAGGCGAACGAATTAATAATTTTAGAACCGGAAGAATCTGTCCTCGAAAAGAAATATCCGCCGGGCCTACTTATCCTACTGGTTCTAATTTTAGAAGAGTCTAAAAAAAGTCCTGTCATTGAAGGATAGTAGTAAGAATAAGAATATAGTTCCATAAAAACGGAATCAATTGCGATATTTTTAAGCGTAGTTCCCCGACAGACGCCGACAATTATTCCTAGATGATCTCCGATATAAGGTTTGTCAAACATATCGACAGAGTTGGATCGTATGAATCCATAGGCATTTACATTTTCAAATCTAGCTCCTGGCAGAGATTTTGCTGCAATTCCTCCGGCAAAGAAGTTGTCTTTTGAAATGTCTTTAGAAAAATCGAAATAAAAACTTTTTGTTGTTAGATTTTTTATAATCCCACGGACATAACCGAAAAGTCCATAAAGCCCGTTTTTTGTTTCTGACTGCCTGACACAAATATTGGAAATCGTGTAGCCATTTCCGTCAAATTCGCCTTTGTACGCCTTTGTGCTATCATAGGCAATCGGCTCCCAACTAGCGGCATAGTTTGTATCGAGAGAGGAATTTGTGTAACAGTTTATATTTTTTGTCAAAATGGCATTGATTTCCGTAAATCCTGAATTTACTTTGTCGCGAAACCATGCCAGTTCCTGACATTTTGAAATTTGGTAATAGGCGACTCCTTCCACAGTCGTCTTGGACGGCTCTATAGAAGTCAAGTAGGTTGATTGGGAAAAAACAAAGTTAAATCCCAAGAAAAAGCATGTTGTTAATATTTTAGCATTCATGTGATTCCTCACTAGTGTCCACTAAAAATTTAACATAAAAACAGGTCGTTGAAAAGGTCGAAAGTGTTTTCCTCGGCATTTTTCTGTTTTTCGGGTCCTTTTGCAGTCAGAAGTTCCTGAAGTGTGGTCTTGTCGGTCAGCGAAATTCC
>JBNMGX010000046.1:0-10658 GCA_050872465.1 Hallerella sp. | reverse complement strand
CACTCGTGGATGAACAGGTTCCGCAAGCTGCTGGTGAGGTTCGAGAAGACCGTGCTGTCTTACGCCGCTCTCCTACACCTTGCCGCGGGCATCATCGCCCTGAAGAAAGCTAAAGCTATTTAGGGATAGGTTCTAAGCTCTGGTCATGCTCCAGGATGACCGCTTGAAGTAAAAGTTCGCTTAGACATCCCTTGTCCCTCAAACCGTGTCCCGCTTTACACAACTGCTTCCTGTTTCCTGATTTCTATTAACTCTCCACTAATAACTATCAGCTCTTCACTAAACTCTCAATTCCGATATTCCCTAATTTCTATATTATAACTATGAAAAAGTTTTTTTTGATCGCGTCCCTTCTTTGTGCAAGTTCTCTGTTTGCCGTCGCCCCGAAAGTTTCCAAAGCCTGTTCCAAGGCGAACGGTGAAAAGGCCTGCTCGGAATCCCTGATGGAACTTGCGGAACGGGGGAAGTCGGGCGATACGCTGGCGATCGAACTTTATGGAAAGACGCTTGCCTCGGTTCGGAAAAACAAAAAGTTCATGAAGCCCGTGGTGGTCAAGGTAGATACGCTTTTGTGGGAACCTTGCAAGAAGAAGGATGTCGCGGCTTGTTTGGAGGCGTGTTCGGCTCGGACCGATTCGTCCTTTTTGCGTGAGGACGCTCCGGATTCAAGCGCCTGTGCGGTTTCTCCGCAGAAGCTCGTTTCCAAAAAAGTGAATGTTCCGACGCCTTCGCAGATGCAGGTCCTGCTGGATTCCTTGAACCGGGACGTTTTCTGGAATTCGCCGTTCGAACTCGCGAAACGCTGGAACTCGGCGTTTGATGATTCGACATTTATGCCTTTGGATTCCGTGACCGCGGAAATTCTTTCTGCAGATCCGGCGGATTTTGCGCTGGCGAGAAAGCGCTTTTACTACTGCAACGCTTTTGGGGATTCGCTGAACTCTCGGCTGGATTCCCTGAATGCGCCTGCCCGCTGCCCGGTCATCGGCAGCGTCACCGATTTGCGGGACGGTCGCATCTATCGCGTGGAACGCTTTGGCGAAAAAATCTGGATGATAGACAATCTCGCTTTCGACATCCCGGATTCTTCGGCGTGCTACGACGGCGATTCGCTGAACTGTGAAAAGTATGGAAGGCTCTATCCGTTTGAACAGGCGAAACAGGCTTGCCCCGAAGGATTCCGAGCAGCGACGGACGAAGACTTTGAAAGCCTTTCCGCCGCGGATGTGGCCGATTTCTCCGTTTCGGTCGTATTCGGCGGATATTTCAACCAGAACGGGATTTGCGCGCTGGCTGGCGAAGGAACCTACTTTTGGACCGCTTCCGAGGAAGATGCTTCGCGCGGATTTGTACGGAATCTCTTTGCGGATGCGAACGCTCTGGAAAAGGCCTCTGTCGATAAGAAGTTCGGGCTTTCCGTCCGTTGCGTGCAGGAATAGGTTTTATCTCCGATGAATTTTCGACCTAACTGTGATTTGGAAACTTGGAAGGCGCGCCTTTCGCTTTCCGAAAAGGTTCGAAAGTTTTTTAAAGCGCGCGGCGTCCTGGAAGTGAATACGCCGGTGCTTTCGCGCGCAAGCGGAACGGATGCGCATCTGGATTATTTCGAGACGCTGGGAAAACCGACCCGTTACCTAATGACCAGTCCCGAATTCCACTTGAAGCGGCTTCTTGCAGCGGGCTTCGGGGACATTTTTGAAATCGCCCACGCCTTTCGCGTCGATGAAGTCGGTCAAAAACATAATTCGGAATTTGAATTGGTGGAATGGTATCGCGTCGGGATGCCTTTTGAAACCTTGATGGAAGAAATCGAAGATCTTGCCGCGGAAATTCTCGGGAAGCCGGTGAAGGCGGAGCGTCTCCGTTTTCGCGATGCGTATTTGCGGTATGCCGGGGTGGATCCTTTTACGGCAAGTGCGGATGTTTTTCGGCGGGCCTTGGAGAAAAACGAAGTCCCCGACGTGGAAGGTTCCGATTCGTTTGTACGCGAAGACTGGTGGGACTATCTGATGGTGACGCTCGTGGAACCGCATCTCGGAAAGGAAAATCCGCAGTTCCTCATGGACTATCCCGAAAGCTGCGCGGCTCTTGCGGAGACTTATACGAATTCCGCAGGCGACAGGGTGGCGAAACGCTTTGAACTCTATATCGAAAACATGGAGCTCTGCAACGGCTACGAAGAGCTGACGGATCCCGCCGAGCAGAGGCGCCGCTTTGAAGCGGACGTCGCATGGCGCAAGGCGCATGAAAAGCCTGTCCCGGCGATCGATGAGCGTTTCCTTTCCGCTTTGGAACATGGGATGCCAAAAGCTTCCGGCGTGGCGATGGGACTAGACCGTCTTTATATGCTCGCCTTGGGAAAGAAAAAAATCGAAGACGTCGTTTTATTTATGGATGACAATTCCTGAGCGATTCGCCTAGCAGGCTGTCGAGTTTCTGCCGGGTTTCCGTGGAATCCAGCGGCCCGATTTTTCGAAGGGCGATGTTTCCCGAACTGTCGATGAGAAAGTGCGACGGAATCGCCCGCGGATGCCCGAACTTCTTCATCAGGGAAAAATCCCAGTGGATGACCGGATAGGGAATTTCCCTGTCCTTGACGAAATCGTTCATGATGTCTTCCGAATCGTCTTCGTTTACGCCGAGGAAATGTACGCCGCAGGGCGCGTATTCCCCGTATAGCGATTTCAAAAGGGGAATTTCCTGGTTGCAGTAGGCGCACCAGGAAGCGTGGAAAATAAAGAGGTGGATTCCTTCGTAGCCTTCGATTTTTTCGGGAATGCGGTCGTAGGCGGCGTCGCTGCACGCCGTTTCGCAAAGGCACCATAGGGAAAGAAAAGCGAATGCGATTTTTGAAAATAATTTCATCGAAACTTCAATTTAGTTATATTCAAAACATGGCTTACAATATCCAAGAACTTTTGGCTGAAATGGTGAAGCGTGGCGCTTCGGACTTGCACATTACGGCGGGGATTCCTCCGATGCTCCGCTTGGCGGGAAAGCTCGCGCCGATGGGGACGGAAAAACTTTCCCCGGAAGAGACGATGCGCATGACTTACAGCTTGATGAACGAGCTCCAGAAAAAGTCCTTTGAACAGAACAAGGAATGCGATTTCTCGTTCGGAATTACGAACCTTGCGCGTTTTCGTGCGAACGCCTATTTGCAGCGCGGCTGTGTCGCCCTTGCGCTTCGAATCATCCCGCTCAAGATCAAGACGTTCAAGGAGCTGGATCTTCCGCCCATCATCGCGGAATTTACGACGCGACCGTCCGGGCTTGTCCTTGTGACGGGTTCGACGGGTTCCGGTAAATCGACGACGCTCGCTGCGATGATTGACAAGATCAACAAGGAACGCCACGAGCACATCTTGACGATTGAAGACCCGATTGAGTTTTTGCACAAGCACCAGAACTGCATGGTAAATCAGCGCGAAGTCGGAAACGATACGAAGAGCTTTTCCCAGGCGCTCAAGATGGCCTTGCGGCAGGACCCGGACATTGTTCTCATCGGCGAAATGCGCGATCTCGAAACGATCCGCGCCGCTCTGACGATTGCAGAAACGGGACATTTGACGCTGGCTACGCTCCATACCAATTCTGCGGTCCAGACGATCAACCGTATCGTGGATGCTTTCCCGCAGGGCGAGCAGCAGACCGTCCGGACACAGCTTTCGTTTGTACTCCAGGGCGTCGTTTGCCAGATGCTTCTTCCGAAAATTGGCGGTGGGCGCGTGATGTGCTACGAAGTGATGAACGTTACCCCGGCGATTCGGGCGCTGATCCGCGACAACAAGACGCACCAGATCGGTTCGATGATTGAAATCGGTCAGAAGTTCGGGATGAACACGATGAATATGCGGCTTGCGGAACTGGTCCGTCAAGGAAAGCTCGACCATTTCGAAGCGGTGGCGAAGTCTCCGGATCCGGCTCAGCTTGAAAAAGATCTTGAAAAGTTGGGAGTTTAACCGATGCCCGTTTTTCTCTACAAGGCGCAAAATACCCAAGGGAACCAGTTCGACGGTGAAATCGAAGCGAAGTCGAAGAACGAAGCGGAGTCACTTCTCCGCCGGAAGCACCTCGTCGTAAACAGCATCAAGCGCAAGCCGATCGAAATCAAGATTCAAATCGGTTCGGGCATCAAGTCGAAGGACGTTTCCCGTTTCACGCGAATGTTCAGTTCGATGACTTCGGCGGGACTTCCGATGCTCCAGTGCTTGAACATTCTGGAAGAGCAGATGGAAAATCCTGCGATGAAGGCGGTTGTACACAAACTCACGATGTCGATCAGCGGCGGTTCGAGCCTTGCCGATGCGCTTGCCCAGCATCCGAAGGTTTTTGACAAGCTGTATTGCAACATGGTCGCGGCGGGCGAAGCGGGCGGTATTCTCGACGGAATCCTCTCGCGTCTTGCGGATTACCAGGAAGCGAACGAGCGTCTTGTCCGCAAGGTGAAAAAAGCCTTGACATATCCGGTGATGGTCGCTATCGTGGCGGTAGTTGTCGTGATTCTCATGCTGTCGTTTGTCGTGCCGACTTTTGCCCAGACCTTTATGGAAGCGGGCGGAGAACTTCCGTGGCCGACGCAGGTCGTGATGAACCTTTCCGACGGGATCCGCGACTATGCGGCATTCTGGATTTTGGGGGCGGTAGCGATTGTCGTCGCGTTCAAGGTTATCATGAAAGTTCCGAAGCTGCACCTGGGATGGGACAGGATGATGCTCAAGATGCCGAAGCTTGGCGACTTGCAGGTGAAAAGTTCCGTGGCGCGGTTCAGCCGTACGCTCGGGACGCTTCTCAATGCGGGCGTCTCGGTGACGGAAGCGTTGCAGGTGACGGCGAAGACTTCGGGCAACATGGCCGTGGAAAACGCGATTATGAAAATCGCGGTAGGGCTTGCCGGCGGTAAGAGCATCGTGGATCCGATGAAGGAAACGGGAATCTTCCCGGCGATGGTCGTCCAGATGGTCGGCGTCGGCGAAAAGACGGGACAGCTCGGTGGGATGCTTTTGAAAGTGGCGGATTTTTACGATGAAGAAGTCGATGCCGCGATCGATGCGGTCACGTCGATGATGGAGCCTCTAATCATGGTGTTCCTCGGTGGCGCGGTCGGCTTCCTGATGATTGCGATGTATATGCCAATCTTTAGCATGTCCGATGCGGTCCAAGGGTGATTAATCACCAGATGTAATCGATTAATCGATTTTTCAAAAAATGAAAACGGCGTTTTTGAACAAAAAATGCCGTTTTTGTTTTGGCACGCCTTTTGCAATAGAAGGGTTGTCCCGATGTTGGGATTTAATCATGGAGGCTTCTATGCCAAAGGTAAAGTCGGCGCCTGCCGCAGAAGGAAAACGCCAGCCGAAGGTTTCGGAATTTGACTGTCTGGTCGTGACGAATGTCCGCGTCTATCCGTTCAAGGACGGGATGAACATGGGACATATCAAGGCGCTTGCCCGTGTGACGCTGAACGACCAGTTTGAACTGACCCAGCTGCGTGTCATGGACGGCGAAAACGGGCTGTTTGTCGGCTACCCGAACGATCCGTTCTACAAGGGCGAGGAATATCGGAGTATCTTCTTTCCGATTACGCGGGAATGCCGAGAACATATCGAAAACTGCATCCTTGAAAAATACCAACAGGCGATAGCCGCCGCGTAAGGGTCACGTGTTCCAGAGGATTCGCACCAGCTGCCTGCTCGGAATCAAGGCGATTCCGGTAAATGTCGAAGTCGATTCTTCGGCAGGACTTCCCGGTTTTACGCTAGTCGGTTTGCCGGACAACGCTGTCCGCGAATCCAGGGAACGCGTTGTTTCGAGTATTCGAAGTTCCGGATTTTCCGCTTCGGGAAGCCGGATGACGGTGAACCTTTCGCCTGCGGATTTACGAAAGGAAGGAACGTCTCTGGATTTGCCGCTCGCAATCGGGATGCTGATCGCTAGCGAAGAAATCCAGGCGAAAGAACCGGAGCGCTTTGTCTTTTTGGGGGAACTTTCCTTAGATGGTCGCGTCAAGGCTGTGCATGGCGTATTGTCCGTAGCGATGAGCCTTTCGAAGGAAAGGGACGTGTTGGTGGTGCCGAGGGAGAACGTCGCCGAGGCAAGCCTTGTGTCGGGGCTTTCCATTATTGGGGTATCGACCCTTGCGGAATGTATCGCGGCGATTGCGCCGGGTTCGGAGGTTGTGCCCGTGCGGGCTAGCGGCATTTCGCATCGGGTCATGGCGGCGGATCCCTCGGTGCCGGATTTTCGTTCGGTAATGGGGATGGACGGTGTCAAGCGGGCTTTGGAAATCGCAGCGGCTGGCGCCCATAATTTTTTACTGGTCGGTTCGCCGGGTTCCGGCAAGACTTTTTCGGCGCGCTGCCTGCCCGGCATTTTGCCCCCGATGACGGATGGAGAAATCTTGGAATGTACGCGTATCTATTCTTCCTTGCGGATGCTCGGCGAAAAGGAACCCGAAAAATTTTTGAATTCCCGACCATTCCGTTCGCCGCATCATTCTTCGTCGATGATCGCTCTTGTCGGAGGAGGGCCTCGACTGCGTCCCGGCGAAGCAAGCCTTGCCCATAACGGAGTGCTTTTCTTGGACGAACTTCCGGAGTTCAACCGGAATGTTCTCGAAGCGCTGCGCGAACCGATGGAAGACGGAATCATTCACATTAGCCGGGCGAGCGGAACCGTGGCGTGGCCTGCCCGCTTTATGATGGGCGCTGCGATGAATCCTTGCCCGTGCGGCTATTCGATGGATCCGAAGCGGGAATGTTCTTGCCTGCCGGATTCTGTCCGAAGGTATCGCCAACGGATTTCTGGTCCGATGCTTGATCGGATCGATATCCAGGTTTCGGTTCCCTCGACGGACCCTCGGAACTTGATGCAAATGCCGACAGGGGAAAGTTCTTCTCAAATTCGGGATCGCGTCGTTGCCGCAAGAAATGTGCAACTTGCGAGATTTTCCCGAAGCAAGTGCCACTCCAATGCGGAGATGAACAGCGACGAGACGAAAGCGTTTTCCGCGATGACGGTTTCGACGGAACGCTTTGCGGTTTCCGCAGCGGAAAAAATGCAGCTCAGCGCCCGAGGCTATTACCGGATGCTCAAGGTCGCTCGGACGATTGCCGATTTGCGAGCGGTCAATGATTCTTTGAAAAGTGTTCCGGTGGAATGTGCCGACATTGCGGAAGCGTTGCGCTTTCGGGCTTTTTCAGGGCTTGCCGGGTGAACGTTCCAGGCGGATCTCGGCGGAGGAACATCTTGCTCCGGGAATCGCCTCCGGCTTTTCAATGCGGACCCAGGCGGCGGAAATGTTCGGAGACTTTTCGAGAAGTCGCTGTGCAGATCGATACACCAAAGTTTCGACGAGCGTGAAGCGGGACTTTTGGATGAAAGCGATCAGATCTTCGGAAAGCTGTGCGTAATCGACTGTCTTTTCTAGCGAATCGCTTTGGGCCATCCCGGAAAAATCCATCCAGAGCGAGAAGCTAAGCCGGACCGGCTGCGGTCGTTCGCGTTCAAAGGAAAAGGCTCCGAGAATTGTTTTGAAGCCTAAATCCTGAACGGAAACTTTTCCGATTTCGCTTACCATGTGAAGAGAACGATGGAGCCGGCGATCGATGCCGCAGCGATGCCGAACCAGATGTTTCTCGCTGTGGAATAGGAATCCATCGCATCCTTGTTCTTCTTGTTTCGAGAATGTAAATCGCTTAAAGCGGAACTCTTGTCGTTCATTTCATTCCAAATCATCGCTTCATAGCAACCATTTTTCCCTCCACAAGCGGATTCGATGCTCTTTTTATGCTGATTCATCAGCCCGTTCAAGTCATCGTGGGCGGACTTTGCGTCGTTATACTGGATTTGGTCGTAAATGCCGATGCCGATGCTAGCCGCAGCCACTCCGACAAGGCCCCAGGCGCTCCACTTGCGGACTTCATCCGCGACGCCGAAGCGGTCCGTCACGTCGTTTGCCGCACTGTTCGCTGCGTAGTTTTCACGGTTTGCGTTGGAAACGGTCTCGCCGATATCGCCTTGGACATCGTAAGTATCTTCTTCTTCGCAATCCGGGTCGTTGTCATCGCAATATTCATCGTCGTCAACTGCCGAAGAGGAACTTTCGGCTGCGGCGAAAACGGCTTCTTCGGAACTGGAAGAGGATTCAATCGCTTCGGAACTGGAACTTTCCGGCGCGTTTTCGGGAACGAGTTCGATGACCTTGACCCCGCGGTGGAGGTACATCTGGCTCACGCCTTCCGCATAGATAGCCTTGCCGTCGAAATAGACCTTTTCGATGTCGGCAGCGGCATCCGCGTCGGAACTTGCATAGGCTTTTGCCTTGACCGCAAAGCCGTAGGCGATTCCCGTCGGAAGTGTAAAGGAGGAGAGACTTGCCTTGTCTGAGCCTTCTCGTCCTTCATAGAGCTGGTAGGTCGTCGGCGTTTCGCCAAACGGGTCTTCGAATTTCTGTCTCACGTAAAAGCGCCCGGCCTGGACGTTTTCCACGGTTCCCGAAGTGGAAATTTTCAGGGAACCGCCAAATTCCGCATCGATATACTGGTCCGGCGTACCGACTTCGTTGCCGGAAAAACTCGGGATGGTGTAGTTATCGGCAGCAAAAGCGGCAATGGCTAAAATACCGATAAGAGCGAATTGCGTTGACTTCATGCGTGAACTCCAATAAATATCTGCATCAAATATATATAATCCTGTTTTGGGGTGGTTGTCGCTTGAAAATTTTCTAGCTTGCTTCGCGGAAAAAACGATGAAAAACAAGGAAAGTACACACTGCGTCGTTCTAGGCGCAAGCCATAAGACGTGTCCAGTCGCCTTGCGCGACCGCCTGGGTTTTTCCGGTGAGCTTCTCGAAAAGGGGCTTTCGAGCCTGGGACGGCTTCCGGGGCTTTCGGAAGCGGTCATCCTTTCGACGTGCAACCGGACGGAAATCTATGCGGCGACGCGATATCCGGACGCTCTGCGGGATACGCTGGTCAACTGGTGGGCGGAATTCTCGGGTCTCGATGCCGAGGAGCTGGTTCCGCATTGCTTTTATCTGACGCATACCGAAGCCATTTCCCATCTCTATACGGTTGTCTCTTCGCTGGATAGTCTCGTTCTTGGCGAAAACCAGATCATGGGACAGGTCAAGGAAGCGTATCGGACTGCGCAGAAGGCCGGTCGGGCGGGTTTTTTCTTGAGTCATCTATTTCAGTCGGCGCTGACGCTTGGAAAAAAGGTTCGGGAAGACACGTCGATCGGAGAAGGAACGGTTTCGATTCCCTTTGCCGCGTTGCAGCTTGCCTTGCGCGAGTTTGGCGATATTTCTTCGCTTTGCGTGGGCGTTCTGGGCCTTGGCGAAATGGGGAACATCGTGTCGGTGGAACTTTCTGCTGCGGGCGTGTCGAAATTCGTCTTTTTGAATCGGACCTTTTCCAAGGCGAAAAACTTTGCGGCGCGTTTTGGCGGCGAAGCCTGCGAACTTCACGAGATGGAGACTTGCCTGAAGGATGTCGATTTGCTGATTACGGCGGCAACTTCCCCGGATTATCTGCTTTCGGAAGATCTGGTGGAGCGTTTGGACCGAAATGCGAAAACGGTTTATATCGACATCGGCGCTCCGAGAAATATCGAACCCGCTGTGGCGAAAGTTCCGAACATCTCCCTGTTCAGCATTGACGACTTGAGTCGCGTTGTGGAAGACAACCGGACGAAACGGCGGCGCTCTGCAGAGCGTGCTCGCGAAATCATCGGGGAAGCCGTGGATGAATTTGCGGATTGGTATGCGACGCTCGGCGTAATCCCGCTGATGCTTTCCCTCCGCGAACACCATGAAGTTCTGGAAAGGGAGCTTCTCAAAAAGTGGGAAAATCGCGTCTCGCCCGAGGAACTGGAACGCCTTCGCCGCTTCGGTGACGAGCTGGTCGCAAAGCTCCTGCATCGGCCATCGCTTGAATTGAAACGCTTAGGGGCTGCGGGACTTGGACTGGAAATGCGCCTGATTCTCGAACGGTTGTTCGATTTAAAAATCGAGGAAGAATGAAATGAAGAAGATAAGGATCGGGACGCGGGGAAGCGCTCTCGCCCTCTCGCAAGCGGATCTAGTAAAAAAACTAATTCAGGAAAATTTCCCCGAATCCGATGTGGAAATTTGCGTCATCAAGACGGTTGGCGACAAGGACCATGTGCGTTCGCTCGTTTCGTTTGGCGGGCAGGGCGTTTTTGTCAAGGAAATCGAAGAAGCTCTGCTCGAAGGAAAAATCGACTTGGCGGTGCATTCCCTGAAGGACGTTCCCGATTCGATGGATTCGCGGCTCGAACTTTCGGGATTTTTGAAGCGGGAAAATCCGAGAGACGTCTTGGTTTCAAACGGAATTTCCTTTGATAGGCTTCGGAAAGGGGCAACGATCGGAACGGGTTCTCCGCGGCGCGTTTTGCAGCTCAAGGCGATTCGTCCTGACATGAAATGCGTGAATCTGCGCGGTAACTTGCCGTCGCGAATCGAGAAGGTAAAATCCGGTGAACTGGATGCCATCATGCTCGGCGCCGCAGGACTTATCCGTCTTGGACTTTCTTCCGAAATTTCGGACGAGTTTTCTTTTGAGCGGATAACGCCCGCAATCGGGCAGGGAATCGTCGCTCTCCAGAGCCTTCGGGAAAATGCCTTTGCCCGGAAT
>JBNMGX010000045.1:0-10873 GCA_050872465.1 Hallerella sp. | reverse complement strand
TTTTTGCACGATTCGGTTAAATTTGCTCCTGTCTAGGAAGGAAACTAGCTGGGAGAAGACGTATTGATCTCTAAACATGCCCTTATAGGTATGTTTTTAGTCGGAAAATTTCAAGTCCGTTCGCTTTCAAAATCGCCTCTACCCCTTTATTTATGCGGACTCCAGACGATTAAGCTCTTTTTTTTAGTGGACAGCAGTGATATCCAATACAAAAAAGAACTTGATTTTCAAAAGTATTATTGGCCTATTATCGAAAATAATAGGCTGAAAAATATTTTTTATGGACAATTCAAAGAGATTTCTGCAAAAATTGCAGCTAAAAGATATTCCATGCCTAAAAAATGTAATTCTGAAAAAGAAGCCGTTGATTGGGCGAATAAACAAATTTTAAAAATGAAAATACAGCGCAAAAGTCGTTTTAATTATAGTTCTTGGTGTACAAAGAATATAAATACTGGCTATTGGAAAAAATTGAAAGACTGAGAAATTCTTGTAAAAGTCTTTTTGCGTAACAGCGATTTTTCTTTTTATATTTCTAAAAGATGGATGAAAATTTGCAGATTCTTTATATGCAGACGAGGCTGGTTCGGCTGGCCTCGGAACAGTGGAATATGCATTTTCAGACGGTGAACGAACTGTTTCAGAAGTATGGCGTTTTTCAGTATGTTGCGGATTGTTGGGGCGTTTTCCATGTTGAAGGGGACTTCGCTGTTCTGGAAGATGTAAAACAGTATCTAAAAAATAAAGGAGCGAATATTGGTTGATTCTTTAAAAGATGGGACCATCCTTTATCACGGAAGCTACTGTGCCGTTGAAATTCCGGTTCTGGAAAAATGTTCCAATTATAAAGATTTTGGTCGTGAATTTTATTTGACGACAGATAAAAGGCAGGCGGAATCGTTTGCAAGGATCAGCCTTCGCAAGGCAAAGGAAAATGGGCTTGTATCCGAGACGCAACAGTTTGGTTTTGTGAACGCATTTCGTTTTGATTTTTATGCCGATTTAAAGATTAAGGTTTATCCTGATGCGGATGTGGAATGGTTGCATTGCATTGTGGCGCATCGCCGTAAAAGTGCTTTCCGGAATATTCTCGAAGAAAACTTGAAGTATGATATTATCGGAGGAAAGATTGCGAACGATGCGACGAACTTGACCCTTGTTGCCTATATGTCTGGAGCTTATGGCGTAATGGGTTCCAGTGGTGCCGATGAAAAGATCAATTTTGTTTTAGAACAGACCTCGCTTTGCAGCGTTTGACCTTTGTGGGGAGCGAAAACGGATGCAGATAACAAATGAACGAATCGATTCTGCGATTGATTTGCTTATCGCCATGACGGTAGATTCTATCTCCAAGGAAAAAAGACGCAACGCTTCCGATGTTTTGTCGGAATTCTTGAACTCGCATACGGCCTCGATGCTTTATGATCGAAAGAATAAACTCTGGTGGGACGGTCCGGCGTATATTGAAGAAGTGTACGAGAAGGAACTTTCTAAAAAATAATCTATAATTACTTTGTAAAATCAAGAGGTTTTCATGGGTATTCTCGATGCGATTTTTAACAAGTACTTTGGGCCTGTCTTTATCAAGGAAAACAGCGATGCGGAAGAATTTATCGGAAAAATGAAATCCCTTTCCGCTCGGGCTTCCGGCAAATTAAAGGATAAAATCGATGACCAGATAAGCGCTGCCGAAGCGGGACTTTACGGCGAACGCCAGATTGCATACGAGTTAAAGAACAGCGGGATGGACATGATCGTCGCCCATGATTTGAGCTTAGAGAAAAACAATCTGTCGGCGCAGATTGATTTCCTGGTGGTGACGCGGCGGCATGTATTTGTCATCGAGTGCAAGAATCTTTACGGCAATATCGAAATAGACGACAAGGGTAATTTCATCCGCCATATCGGAAAAGGAAAATTCTATCGGCGGGAAGGCTTCACTTCCCCTGTTTCGCAAAACGCGTGCCATCTCAACGTCCTGAAGGAAATCCGCCGGGAATACAAAACCAATTTTTTGACGCAGGCGCTTTACGAAAAGGCTTTTCCGAAGATTTACCGTTCTGTCATTGTCCTCGCGAATCCGAAAACCGTTTTGAACGACAGCAACGCTCCCGAAGAGATTCAAAAAGTGGTAATTCGCCTAGACCAGCTTGTCTCATATGTCAAGCGCCTTGAAGAAGCGGACAAGGACTTATACTTGTGTTCTAGAGATGAAATGCATGAACTGATGGGTTCCTTTCTCAAGTGCCGCAAGTCGGGTAGGTCCGATTACGCCAAAAAGTTTGAAGCCTTGGTGGCCGAAGAACAACGAGGCTTAAACAAAGCGAAAATTTGTGCAGCGGAAACGATCGTTGGAAATCCTGCGAAAAATGCGACCGCAGAGCGCAAGTGCCCACGCTGCGGATCGCCTCTTGTGCTGCGGACTTCAAGAAAAGGGGAAAATACCGGCAAGCAGTTCTGGGGATGTTCCGCGTTTCCGAAATGCTGGTATAAGGAGAAAAATAGCTAGCCCGTTCCATGGTCGTGGAAAGTCTCGTTTTCGGCTTTCATAAAAAATCCTTCTCCAATTTTTCTAGATTTTTCCGGAACGAAAAAGGAACTGCCCATGAATATTCTCGTTATCGGCAGCGGCGGTCGTGAAAATGCGATTGCGCTTGCCGTCAAAAAGTCGCCCCTGTGTACGAATCTGGTTTCCGCCCCAGGCAATCCGGGAATGGAACGCCTTGGAAAATGCGTTTCCGTCGATGTCAAGGATCCGAACGCGATTGCGGATTTGGCGATGCGTGAAAAAATCGACTTGACGATTGTCGGCCCGGAAGTTCCGCTGGTAAACGGCGTGGTCGATGAATTCCGCCGTCGCGGGCTTCGGGCGTTCGGCCCGGTAAAAGGCGCGGCGGCCCTCGAAGGCAGCAAGGCGTTTTCGAAGAATTTCATGAAGAAGTACGGAATCCCGACTGCGGCTTACGAGACTTTCACCGATTTAAATTCCGCTCTTGAATTTTTGAAAAAGCATCCCGCTCCGATTGTCGTCAAGGCGTCGGGGCTTGCCGCCGGAAAAGGCGCGGTAGTCTGCCTGACCGATGCGGAAGCGCGCGAAGCGGTCGAGGAGATGCTCGGCGACAAGGCCGTTTTCGGGGAATCGGGCAAGACGGTCGTCGTCGAGGAATTCATGGAAGGCGAAGAGGCTTCTCTCTTTGCTGTCTGCGACGGCAAGGATTACGTCCTGCTTTCGTCCGCCCAGGACCACAAGCGGGTCTTTGACGGGGACAAGGGACCGAATACGGGCGGAATGGGCGCCTATACGCCGGCTCCGGTTGTTACCCCGGAAATCCTTTCGCAGGTAAAAAAGGAAATCATCGAACCGACCATTCGCGGCATGGCGCAGGAAGGTTCTCCTTATACGGGCGTCCTTTATGTAGGAATCATGGTGACGAAAAGCGGGCCGAAGGTGGTGGAATACAACTGCCGACTAGGCGATCCCGAATGCCAGGTCGTTCTCCCGGTCTATGACGGCGACATCCTCGCTCTGTTCGATGCGGCGGAAAAAGGCGATTTGAAAAATTTCAACGCTCCGGCTGAGCCGAAAGGTTCTGCGGCGATTGTTGTCATGGCGAGCGAAGGCTATCCGGGAAGCTATGCCAAGGGTAAAAAGATCACGGGCGTCGAGGAGGCGGAAGCTCTCGGCGCGATGGTCGTTCACGCTGGAACGAAGAGGGAAAACGGCTCGCTCGTAACGGCGGGCGGTCGCGTTCTGGGCGTCGTCGGGACGGGAGCCGATTTGAAGGCTGCTCTCGACAAGGCTTATGAAGGCTGCGAAAAAATTCATTTTGATGGCGCTTTCTATCGCAAGGATATTGGACAAAAAGGACTCGCAAAATGCAAGAAGTAAAAAATCCCCTGGTAGGTATAGTCACCGGCAGCGCTTCGGACAAGGCGATTGTCGATAAGGTGACCGGCGTTCTCGACGAATTCGGGGTCGCTTGGGAATACAATGTGCTTTCGGCTCACCGTACGCCGAACAAGACGGCGAAATATGCGCAGGATGCCGCTGGTCGAGGCGTGCAGGTCCTTATCGGGATTGCCGGCCTTGCCGCGGCCCTTCCGGGAACTCTCGCCGCGAATACGCTTCTTCCGGTTATCGGTGTCCCGGGCGATGGCGGCCCTCTTTCGGGAGTGGATGCCCTGCATTCTATCGTGCAGATGCCGTCCGGGATTCCCGTGGCGACGGTTGGCATTGGAAACGGCAAGAATGCCGCCTATCTTGCAATAGCGATCCTTGCCCTATCCCATGCGGATATTCGCGAGAAGCTTGCCGATTACCGCAAATCCCTGGGCGATATCTAAGTGCTCCGAGCGTTCTCCCTGGTCCTCTTGCTTGTGACGGCGGCGTTTTCCGTAGATGCGTCGAGCGTTCCTTGGGCAAAGGGGGAACGGCTTTCCTTTCGTCTGAGCTGGGGTTTTGTCACGGCTGGTTCCGCAGACATGAACGCTTACCCGCGCGACGGTGGAAAGATGAAATTTGAAAGCATCGCAAGAAATAACGGGGCGTTTAAATCGATATACCCTGTCGCGGATACGATTCGGACGATTTCCTCTGCGGAAACGCTCTTGCCCGATGCGTTCGAGAAAATTCTGAACGAAGGCTCCTACTTCAGCTCGTCCCGGATCCTCTTTGACCGAAATTCCCAAAAGGCGATTCTTTCGGATACCGTCTTTACAAATTCACGGCGGAATGCGTCCAAGTCCAACGTGGATACGGTTCTCGCTTTGAATGGTGACGAACATTGCATCATTTCTGCATTTTACCGGGTTCGCAGCATGGACCTGACCGGGAAGAAGGAAACCTATTTTTCGGCGGTCAGCGGCAAGAAACGCTACTCTTTGCGGGTGATTGTCCACGGGCGGGAAACCGTCGAGACGAAACTCGGCAAGTTTGCATGCATCAAGGTGGAGCCTGTTCTTGGCGATGACGGTGCGTTCAAGGCGTCGGGGCGGCTTTTCATCTGGCTCTCGGACGACAGCAGACGGTTGCCCGTTCTGATGCGCGTAAAGATTCCCATCGGATCCATCAAAGGAGAGCTGGTGAAATTCAACCAGGGAAGTGTGGAGTAATTGCCCCGAGGCTTTTTCAATTTTCTTTTTACAGAAATATTTTGCTTATACCCTTAAGAATAAACTATATTGGAAGTGGAACTGTTCTATCTATAAATAGAGGCTCTTTAGCGATGTTTAAAAAGATAAGTGTCCTGTTTTTTGCGTTGGCCGTGGCCAGCTTTGCTCAGAACGATGAAGACTCTTACGAGGCTGTCGCTTCGGAGGGAACCGCCTATGCCGCGGAATCCGAAAGCAGCGCAGTCGAGGAATCCAATTCTCGGGCGGTAGATCGCGCCAAGCGTCGGGAATTTGAAAAGGATCAGCGGCTGGATGAATTTGCGAACAACCTGCGCCGTCGGGACTGGTTGAAGGATCGCTTGGTATTCCAGCTAGGCATGGGTTCCCGCCAACCGGTCATGGGTGAAACGGGACTTGGCATGGGATTCGGCTTTGGTGCGGAATACATCACGCGGTGGCATTTCGGCCTTTACGGTTCGTTCGGTTTTATTCCGAGCGGTGACGATCCGGATTTTTCGAATTTCTCGTTGGAAGGCGGTACGGGCTGGAAAGTCGGCCTGAACTATTATCTTTTCCCGAAAAATCCGCTCCATCTGGGCTTTTCCGCTTCTTACGGTACGGTCTATTACGATCACGATGTCGTGGCGGATTCCACAAACGATTTTACTCGCCAGCTTCTCACGACGATGGGTTTCCAGTTCGACGTTCTCATCACTTATCTAACAAATGAGTGGTATTATCTCCAGTTTGCAATCGGTATGTATTATGCGCCGAACGCCTATGACGATTCCCATAAAAAGAACGTAAAAGGCGAAAATGTTTCCCGCGTAATCGATAAGGATGGCATTTCGAAGTTCGGGCTGGTCTTCGGCATTACGATAGGCTTTGCCCTGCCGGAGTTCTTCCCGGATGCGACAGAAATTCGCCGCCGCGAACGGGAAAAGAAATACGACGATTAATTTCGTAGAAATTTGAAATTTGACCCTGCCCTAAAACGGCGGGGTTTTTTTATGTATGGCCTTGAGCAGGGTCTTCAACGAGAATAACAAGGTGGGCGGAAGGCATGTCCGTCAAGGCGATTGAAATTGCGAAAGCGATGGAAAGCAAGAGGGTTTTCAACAGAAATCATTTTGAAGTGCTCAGGCCTTTCGGCGGAAAATTTAGCAGAGCTCTGGTGCCCGAGGTCTCGGAAAAAGCTCAAAACATTAAAAAAGTAAAAGACAAAAGATAAAAAATAGACTATATTCGTATTGCCTTTGTCCGCGTAGCTCAATTGGATAGAGTGTCAGTTTCCGAAACTGAAGGTCACGAGTTCGACTCTCGTCGTGGGCACTGAAAAACGCACCGGTTCTCGGTGCGTTTTCTGTTTTAGGCTTTGCGGAGAATTTTTCCTATCAGTTCATGCGGCTCCGCATCGATGATTTTGACGATGTAAAATTCGCCGGGGATCGCGTCGCCCTCGACGATTTTTACAATGTCGTCTGCATCGAGCGAGTTTCCTTCTGTGCGACCGATAAAATGGTAATCGCTTTCTTCGGCGACTTCATCGATGAGAACCTTGACCTCTTTGCCGATGAACGCTTCGTTGGCTTCGGTGGAGATTTCTTCCTGGACATCGTTGATGGCGTCTAGGCGAGCTCGCGCGAGATCTTCTGGAACGGCCTTTTCTTCGAGCTTTAGTGCGGGAGTGCCTTCTTCGGGACTGAAGACGAAACCGCCCAAGTGTTCAAACCGGACCTCCTGGATAAGCTTCATCAGTTCGTCGAAATCCGCATCCGTTTCTCCGGGAAAACCGACGAGGACCGTTGTGCGGAGCGTTACTCCGGGAATCTTTTCCCGCATCGCCAGGAGCATTTCGCGTAAGCTTTTTTGTGTGTAGTGGCGGCGCATCAGCCTGAGTATCCGGTCGCTCGCATGTTGGATCGGCATGTCGATGTATTTGCAGAGGCGCGGCTCGCTTGCCATCAGATCGAGCAGCTCGTTATCGATGAACTGCGGATACCAGTAAAGCGTACGAATCCAGGGAATGTTTGTTTCCCGGAGGAGCGCTTTCAGAAGCTTCGTGAGCGTCGGTCCGTTTTTCCCCTGTTCATGTCCGTAAAAGGTTGTATCCTGGGCGATGAGAGTCAGTTCCTTGACGCCTTGCCTTTCCAGTTCTTTCGCTTCGCGGACAATGCTTTCGATGGAAAACGAAACTTGCTTTCCGCGGATGTTCGGGATGGCGCAAAATGCGCAGCGCCGGTCACAGCCTTCGGCAATCTTTAGGTAGGCGTGATGCGGAAAGTCGCCTAGATTTAGTCGTTTGAGGTTTTCTGTCCCGCTGGATTTTTCTCCCAACCCAAGGACTTCCAGGATTTTCCCCGGTTCGTATGTGCCGAGCCAATAATCGACTTCGGGCATTTCCTTGGGAAGCTCCTGGATGTAACGCCCAGAAAGGCAACCGGAAACGATGAGCTTTTGGGACGGCTTTTTCGCTTCGATAAAGGACAGAATCGTGTTGATGGATTCTTCCTTTGCCGCTTCGATGAATCCGCAGGTATTGACCAGTATATAGTCCGCTTTTTCGATGGATGCGGCAGAACGGAATCCTGCGGAATACAGCTCGGTGAGAAGGTGTTCGGCATCGACCTGGTTCTTTGCACAGCCTAACTGTGCAGCGAAAATGGAGGGGCGCTTCAAGGGTTATTCCCAGTCATCATAGACTTCTTCGGTTGTGGCGGCAGGCGTCGGACTTGCAGGTTCGGGCTGGGCTTCTGCCGGATTTTCCGATTGGGCATTTTCTGCGGGTTGTTGTTCGGACACCGGGGCTTCGGAGATTTCATTGGACGATGAAATCTGGCTTTCGGAAGAAGACGAAGATTCCGGTTCTGCGGGAATTTCCGAGTCCGTGGGAATGCTTTCGGCGGCTTGTGATTCGGTGTATGCGGGTGTGTTGCTGTATGTGTCGGATGGTTCGCTTGTTTCGGGAGAGCCGACGGCATCGTTTGCCTTGTTGTCTATCCACCAGGCGAATCCGAGCGGTTCTAATCTGTTCTTGCCGAAAGCCTTGGCTTCTTCGAGCTTCTTGAAATATCCGACGCGGATGCGATAATAGGTGCCTTCGAGTTCTCCCGGATTTTCAACTTTCGCGAGATAGCCTTTGATGCCCTTTTCTTCGAGTTTCTTGAGGACGGCGTTTGCGCTCCGCTTGGACGGTTGGATGCTCACCTGGATGGTTACTGAGCCTTCGGTTCCCGGTTCGACGGCTTCGCCATTGCTTGTTTTAAATGTTTCGGCAGGGGCCGAGGAATTGACGGAAAGCGATTGAATCGGCTTGAGTTCCGGCATGGAATCGGTTTTTGGGGCGGAGTCTTCAGAAGCCTTGACCGCTTCGACTTTTTTTGCCGGAGTGATTTCGGGAATGACATCGTCTTCGCTATCGCAGCCGATAAGGGCCGCTAAAAAAATGGCGGAATAAAGCGTCGTAGAAAATTTTGCAAACTTCATTTTCTCTCCTATGGGACGAGCTAGAAAGGCTTCCCAAAAATATATATAAGTGTTTGGTTTATCGCAAGTTATGAAATGTTAAAAAGTTTCAAAACCACCGTCGGAAATGCTTGGAGCGTCTCGGCAAGCGAAAATCCCTTGACGAATCGGGGGGGATAAGGTATATTTGGGGCGCATTCCAAAATTTTCAACCCGAGGAATCTGAATGATCGGTGTCGTAGTAAAACCCAATGAACCTTTTGAACGCGCTCTCAAGCGTTTTACCAAGTCCTGCGAAAAAAACGGAATTATTTCCGATGTGAAGAAGCGCCAGCGCTATGAAAAGCCTTCCGAAGAGAAGAAGCGCATCGAAACGGCTGCCCGTCGCAAGCGCCTCAAGGAAATCGCAGACGCAAACCGCAAGCGTCTTTATTAATTCGGTTCCTTTTCGGAATGCCAAGGGAAAGTGTTAAAACTTTCCCTTTTGGTGTTTGTATATTTTTGAAAGACTTAAACCCTGAAACGGGAAAGGATGAATATGGCAGATTCTTTAGTAAAAGCGGACAGCGAACTTCTCAAGCAAATTCTTTCGGACATCAAGACGGCGATGAAGGCGCATGATGCGGCAACCCTCGAAGTGCTGCGCACGCTCCATTCCGATATCAAGAATGTCGCGATTAACGCCAAGAAGGATGTGACCGACGAAGTCGTTCTCGATGTTCTTTCGAAAAGCATCAAGCAGCGAAACGAATCCATCGAGATGCTCCGCAAAGGCGGGCGTGAAGAGAGCGCAAAAGAAGAGGAGGCGATGCTTGCCATTTACCAGAAATACTTGCCGAAGCAGCTTACCGAAGACGAAGTCAAAACCCTGATCGCCGAAATCAAGGCACAGGTCGGGGCGGAAGGGCCGAAGGATATGGGCAAAGTGATGAAGGAACTTTCCCCGAAGACGAAAGGCCGCTTTGACAGCCGCCATCTGAGCGAACTGGTCAAGGCCGCGCTCGCCTAGCTTTTGATTTTTTGTGTAAAAAAAGCCCGCTTCGCGGGCTTTTGCCGTTTTAGAATTCTTCTAGTCCGTCGGGAGCGGCGAGGATTACCTTGTTCGCCATGCCGATGAAAAGGCCGTGTCCGAGAAGCCCCGGAATCCTGTTCAGTTCGAAGTCGAGTTTTTCCGGGTCGGCTATCGGGCCGAACTTGGCGTCTGCGATGAGGTTCCCGGAATCGCTGATGACGGGACCGTCTTTGCCGGGCGCTCCCATTCGGACGGCAAGTGTCGCTCCGAGTTTGCTTATTTTGTATGTAACCGAGCCGATCGCTCCCGGTAAAACTTCAAGCGGGACGGCAAACTTTTCGCCTAGCGTCTGGACTTTTTTCCCGGAGTCCGCGATGATGACGTAATTGTCCGCCATGGAGGCGACGATCTTTTCGAGCAGGTGCGCTGCGCCGCGTCCCTTGATGAGATTTTTTTTCGGGTCGATTTCGTCTGCGCCGTCAATGGCGATGTCGAGATGCTTCGCTTCGCCTAAATCGATGAGAGGGATATTCAGTTTGCGGCATTGGAGCGTTGTGCTCCAGCTGGTGCTGACTGCTGTGATTTTAAAATTTTCGGTGCGGATGCGTTCTCCGATACGCTCGACCATGAATGCCGCCGTGCTGCCGGTTCCTAGTCCGACGGCCATGCCGGATTCAATGAGGTTCGCTGCGCGGACGCCTGCCGCTTTTTTCAGTTCGTTCAAGTCAGTCATTATCGCCAATGCCTCCCGAAATTGTTTTGTTCGTCTTCTGGGAAATCCTCGTCTCCGTCGAAATCGTCCTCGTCGTCAAACTCTTCGTCGGGATAGCCCGTTTCTAGCTCTGTCGCAGAGGCTTCGGCGATATCGACAATCGTCACTTCGAACGTCAGATCCTTGCCGGCGAAAGGATGATTGCCGTCGAGGGTGACCGTATCTTTCTGGATTTCCCGGATGATGTAGATTCCCGACTCGTCCTCGTTTGTCTGCGAGTAGATGTCGCGCGGATCTTCGGGAATGGAAAACTCGGTGTTGTTGGAGTCCTGGACCATTTCCAGTTCCATGCCCAGCCACAGCTCCCCGATATTTTGAAGTTCCTTTTTGGAAACCTTGATAATCAGGTCCTTGCGGTATGGGCCGTAGCCTTTGTCGAAAGGTACGTGGGCGACGACCCGCTCTCCGATATGGTGACCTTCGAGCGCTTCTTCGAGGCCTTCGATGACGCTGTCGCAGCCGTGCATATAGACGAACGGAAAATTCGTCGGAACTTCCTCGACGATGGCGCC
>JBNMGX010000044.1:0-11014 GCA_050872465.1 Hallerella sp. | reverse complement strand
GTTTTCGACGACGCTTGCCATGAGACGCCCGACGCCGATGCCGTAGCAACCCATGACGATAGGCTCCGCCTTGCCTTCGGGGGTGAGGAATGTCGCGCCCATGCTGCTTGAAAACTTCGTGCCGAGTTTGAAGATGTTTCCGAGTTCGATGCCGCGGGTTTCGGAAAGCGCCTCGCCGCACTTGGGGCACTTGCAGCCGCCTTCCGCTTCGGCGATGTCCGCGACTTCATAATTCTCCAGATCGCGCTTCGGGTTGCAGTGGATGAAATGGAAACCCTTTTCGTTGGCGCCGACGACGAGATCGTAAGCGTTTTCAAGTCCGGAATCGACGATTACGCGTGTGTCGTGTGCGCCGATGGGGCTTGCAAATCCGGGGACCATGCCGCATTTTTCGATTAGCGAATCTTCGGCGGGATAGAGTTCCTTCGCCTTGAGAAGGTTGTGGAGCTTGATTTCGGAGACGTCGAGGTTCCCCGGGACAAGCGCTGTAACCAGCTTGCCGTTGAAGTCGAAGAAGACGCACTTGGCGGTCGCTTCGGGCTTTACGTTTAGGAACTTGCAGAGGTCTTCGATCGTTGCCGCATGCGGGGTTTCCACCTTTTCGAGTGCCGCGTTCGCATCTCCCTGGTAAGGCTCGCGCCGGAACGTTGCGATTTCGCGGTTCGCCTGGTAGCCGCAATGCTTGCAGAGGATGAGGTAGTCTTCGCCGTTCGGCGTGTCGAGCATGAATTCGTGCGCAACCTTTCCGCCCATGATCCCCGTATCGGATTGGACGATGACCGGTTCGATTCCCACCTTGCGGAAAATGTTCCGGTAAGCCTTGTATTCGAGTTCGTAATGCCTGTCGAGGTCTTCCTGCGACGTGTGGAAGCTGTAGGCGTCCTTCATGAGAAATTCCCGGACACGGATAAGCCCGCCGCGGGCGCGTGCCTCGTCGCGATACTTGGTCTTGAACTGGTAGAGCATAAACGGGAGCTGTTTGTAGCTCGATACGACGTAGCGGACGAGATCCGTCATCGCTTCCTCGTGCGTCATCGCGAGGACCATGTTGTGGTTGTTCCTGTCCTTGAAGCGGAGCAGTTCGTCGCCGATTGCCGTATAGCGACCCGATTCGCTCCAAAGTTCCGCCGTCTGCACGACCGGGAGATCGACTTCGATTCCGCCGATTGCATTCATCTCTTCGCGGATGAGATTCTCGATTTTTTTCAGGACGCGGAATCCCATCGGCAGATAACTGAAAATGCCCGTGGAAAGAGGCTTGATGTAGCCTCCGCGCATTAAGAAAATGTGGCTAGGCATTGTGGCATCGCTCGGCGTTTCGCGGAGCGTGGTGTAAAAGAACTTGGGAAGCTTCATAGTGGGTTCAAATCTAGAAAAATTGCTAGTTTATGCTCAAAACAAAAACAGGTTCCTTGTCAAGGAGACAGAAAAATGAAATTTCGCCATGTTGCGCTGGCGGCGACCGCTTTCGCTCTCGCAGCCTGCAATGGAAACAACGGAAAGAACGGTGTGGAAGTCGGTCTTTTGTCTAGCGATGAAATTAAGATTTCCTATATGCTCGGCACGCAGTTTGGAAGCCAGCTTGCGGGCGTCCAGTCCCAGTTGGAATTTACGGTGAATCCTTCGGAATTCGAAAGCGGCATTCTAGACGGCAACAAAATGGTACGCGATACGGTTGCCAAGGAAAGTCCGCTGAAGTATCCGGATTCCGTAATGAACGGGATTGCCCGCGGAATGCAGAATCGCGCGATGTCCATCCAGATGGCGAGCATGCCGCAGCCGAAAAAGGATTCGACGGATACGGTCAACGCTCCGGTTCCCGAAAAGCCCTTGCCGATGACTTCTGACGAAGCGAACCGGGCTTCCTATCTGATGGGTGTACAGTTCGGGGCGCAGTTCGCCTCGCTTTCGGGACAGGCGAACGTGGATTTGAACCTAGACGCTTTCCGCCTGGGCATTCAGGATTTCGGTGCGTTTGCCAAGGATTCCTCCAAGGCTCTCCGTTTGCCGCAGGATACGATCCAAGCGGTGAGTGCACGGCTTCGCGACAAGATTCTCGAAGCGCGCAAGGCCGCCATCGAAAAGCAGAAGGCCGAAGAAGAAGCCGTGAAGAAGGCTATCGAACCGCTGCGCGGCGATACGCTTCCCGACGGCACCCAGGCGAAGATGAATTTCAAGGTCAAGGCTTCCGGCGTAAACGTCTCGGCGGAAAACCTCGAAGCCTATGCGGGTTCGCCGCTATTCATTTTCTATTTCTCCACGACCTGCGGGCATTGCCGCCACGCGACTCCCGAAATCAAGGAAATCGCGAACGCAATCAAGGACAAGGGAGTCCGCTCCATTGCCGTGGCGAGCGGCGGAAACAACAAGCGCGCCATTCGCAGTTTTATCGAGGAATACAAGCTCGACGAAGCGGGAATCGATGTCTTCTTTGACGAGTCACGCGAATTTGGCGAACTTTACAGCGACGGCTATGTCCCCAAGGTCTATGTCGTGAAGCCCGACGGCTCCCTGATGACGTTCAAGAATTTTGAACAGCAGAAGGATTCCATCCAGGTGGAACTCGGCAAGTTGAGCACAAAGTAATTCTTGGTGTATTTGTACGAACCGCCTTCTCCAACGGAGAAGGCGGTTTTCGCTTTAAACGAAAATTTCTCCAGTTTAAAACAGAAAATCCGACAGGCGCATGACCCGTCGGAATTAGAAGTTTTGCTTGGATTTTTTAAGCGAGCTTTTCGGCTGCCGCCGCGACAGAAAGCAGGTCAGCTTCGGCGTAAGGCTTTCCAATCCACTGGATGTTTACGGGGAAACCGTCCGCGTTACCGCAGGGAACGGAAATTCCCGGGAGACCGGCGAGGTTCAGGCTGACCGTGTAGATGTCCGAAAGGTACATCGCCATCGGGTCGCTTTCGTTTGTTCCGCGGAGAAGCGGAAGTCCTGGCATCACCGGGGAAGCGATGACGTCGCAGGATTGGAAGGCGTTTGTGAAGTCGTCGGAAATCAAGCGGCGAACCTTTTGCGCCTGGACGTAATACGCGTCGAAGAAACCGGAACTTAAAACGTAGGAGCCGAGCATGATCCGGCGCTGGACTTCCTTGCCGAACGCCTCGCTGCGGGACATTGCGTAGAGGTCGTAGAGATTCTTTGCTTCCTTGCTGCGGTAGGTGTAGCGCACGCCGTCGAAGCGGGACAGGTTGCTCGAAGCTTCGGCGGTCGCGATGATGTAGTAGCTCGAAACCGCATAGTGGATATTCGGCATGGAGATTTCGCGAAGTTCCGCACCTTCGGATTCCGCTTTTTTTAGAAGCGCATCGATCACGGACTTGCACTTGGCGTCGAGGCCTTCGCCGAAGTATTCCTTGGGGACGCCGATGATTTTTCCCTTCAGGGATTCGCCGATTTTCCGACCAAAGTCTTCGGTGGGGCGTGCGCTTGTCGTGTTGTCGTGGGCGTCTTGTCCGCAGATGGCGGAGAGGACCGTCGCCGCATCCTGGACGTTTCCGGCAAGCGGGCCTATCTGGTCGAGGCTCGACGCGTAGGCGATTAGACCGTAGCGCGAAACGCGTCCGTAGGTGGGCTTGAGTCCGACGATGCCGGTGCAGGCTGCGGGCTGGCGAATCGATCCGCCGGTATCGCTTCCGAGGGCGATGGGGACTGTTTCCGCTTTAACCGCAACCGCCGATCCACCCGAAGAACCACCGGGAACGCGGGAGGCGTCGATCGGGTTTTCGACAGGACCGAAGTACGAGGATTCGCTCGAAGACCCCATCGCAAATTCGTCCATGTTCGTCTTTCCGACGATGACCGCGCCCTGAGCCTCGATCTTTTCGACCGCGGTTGCCGTGTAGGGCGACACGAAATGTTCAAGCATTTTCGAGGCGGCTGTCGTGCGGGAACCTTCGAGGCAGAGATTGTCCTTGATGGCGACGGGAATGCCGTCTAGCGCGCCGAGGGATTTTCCCTCTTTGCGGCGTTCGTCGCTTTCCTTCGCTTTTTGCATAGCGCGTTCGGCGAGAACCGAAATGTAGGCGTTGAGCGACTTGTTCTTTTCGATTGCGGCGAGAGATTCTTCGGCGAGCTTTTCTGCGGTCGTGCTTCCGCTTTCAAGTGCCGACTTCAAATCCTGGATGGTTTTCATTTAGCGTTCTCCGGACCATTTCATGATGTACAGACCGACGACAAGACCGACAAGGCTCATCACGTTCAGTTTCAGCTGGAAGCCAAAAGCGATCTTGAACATGTAGAGGTCGAGCGTAAACGGCTGCATTTCCGAGCCTGCTCCTGTGCTGAAAGCCCAGAACGGCTTGACGAAAAAATTGTGTACGATGTTGTTGTAGCCGCCGGCATTCATCAGCTCGCCGAGCTTGCCAAACAGAAATCCGAGGCTTTCTCCGAGAACTCCGCCGATGAGGAGGCCGAGCACCACGAAGAGCAAAAGTCTTCCAAAACTGTTCTTATGCGACATAATCTGCGTCCATTTTTAGGCGAAATATAGAAAAATGGAGAATTCTCGGAATGACGAAGAAGGTTTGGAGCGGATAAAGCCCGGCATGCGGGAAGCGGTTCTTGAAATATTTTTATTTGCGATGATGAAAAATACTTATCTTTTGTTTTGATACTGATTTTTTTTCACTACGAGGTCAAAATGAAAAACTTTATTGCAGATTCCAAAAGGTTCGCTACGTTTGTTCTTCCGCTTTGCGTGCTTGCCGCTTGCGGTGATGACGTAACGAAAGTGACCAATGTGACACAGGAAACTTCCAAGCTGGAAGTCGTCGCATCCGTAGATTCGCTTGGAAAATGCACGGCAGAACGTTCGGGCGAAATGAAGTTCGCGCAGAAGGAAAACGCTGTCTTTTTCTGTGCGGATTCCGCTTGGCAAAATGTTTCCATGGCGGGCGAGGATAGTTCCGCCGAAAATGGCAAAGGCTGCTCGATTGTCGATGACGGAATGGGAACGGTCACGCAAGTCTGCGGCGAGGACACGGTCACGTTTAACAAGGGGCTTTGCGGAAGTTCTCCGTATGAACCGTTGAAAGGTTTCTGCTTTGAAGATTCCGTTTATTCCTGCGAGGGCAAGCCCTATGATCCGTCGAAGAAATTCTGCTATGAAAAAGCCGTCTATGCACTGTGCGGCGGAAAGCCTTACGATCCGACGGATCCCGTCTGGAAATGCATCGACGGAAGAATTGCGATGGAATTTACGGACAAGCGCGACAAGCAAACCTATGCGGCGGTGAAAATCGGCGAACAAATCTGGATGGCGGAGAATTTGAACTTCGCCTATCCGAAGCTAGCGCGTTCTGAATCAGAAACGGATTCCACGGAAAGCGCGGCGCTGGACTCGATCAGTTTCTGTTACAATAATGACCCGGCAAACTGCGAAAAGTATGGTCGTCTTTATACATGGGCTGCGGCGATGGATTCGGTGGCGGTTCTCGGCGACAGCGCTGGTTTCGGTTGCGGTTATCGCGTCGATTGTTCCCCGACATATCCAGTTCGCGGAATCTGCCCGGAAGGCTGGCACATGCCCGATACGACGGAATGGTTCGCTTTGAAAAATTTTATCGAAAAACAACTCGGCGATACAGCGCTTGTAGGCTATGCGCTAAAATCGACAAGCGAATGGATTTCTAATGGTATCGGTTCCGATACGTTCGGATTCAAAGGTCTCCCTGCGGGCTATTTAAATGTGAAGAATCTAAAGTTTTCTAGCTTTCAACGGGAGGCTTATTTTTGGAGTTCTGTAGCTTGGGATGATGAGGAGGGTGTCAATATGTCTTTGGAGTACGATTACCCTGCCTTTGATGACTGGCGTGATTTTAAGTACGCTGCGTACTCTGTCCGCTGCGTTAAGGACTAATCCTTAATAAAAATTTTGTTGCTCCGTTTAAAGACTGGGAAAAAGTTGTTTTGGCGGGGCGATTTCTATATTATCGCTCAATGCGATACGCCCTTTTGACAAGTCCCGAAAGCTTTGTCGACGAAATCGACCTGATCGAGAAAATTTTCGACATCGGGCTGGATGCGCTTTATATCTGGAAACCGAACCTTTCCGAACGCGCCTTGGACCGTTTTCTGCTTTCGCTTGCAGAACCGATTCGCGAACAGAGCTTTCTTTGCGGGTCGCCGTCAAAGGCTTTAGAATTTGGACTTTTAGGTTTTCACGTGTCTGCGGACTTTTGCGTTCGGAATGCGGATGCGACGATGCGGGCTTCGGGACTTCTGAGCGTCTATGCGAAAAACCAGGACGATTGGCGGAAAATCCCGGAAGGCGTTCTCTGCAAAGTTTCGACCTTGGTCGTCGATTCGCTGGACGGTTTTCCGGCGCCTGCGTTTGTCGCTAGCGATGCGACGGAACTTCCGACGGGTGCGGAAAACTTTTTCATCACTTCGGGAATCTGGGAATTTGCCGATCCCGTTTCCGCCTGGAGGCGTTTATGCGGAAGATGACTTATGCGATGACCGTTGCCGGTTTTGACGGCAGCGCCGGGGCGGGAATCCTCGCCGACATCAAGGCGATGAAGGACTTTGGCGTTTACGGCTCGGCGGTCTGCACGGCTCTCACGGTGCAGAACGAAAATTCCTTTTCGGAACCGGGATTTCTTCCGTGGGAGCGCATTCGTGTGCAGCTCGAAAAGCTTTACGAGGACCGCGCGTATCGCTTTGTGAAAATCGGGCTTGTCGAGAATGCGGAAACCCTGCGGCGAATCGTCGAATGGATTCGCGGTCGGGACGGGAAAACCTTTATCGTTTGGGATCCCATCATGGGGGCGACGGCGGGCTACCGCTTTTTTGCGGACGGCGAAGCGGACACGTTTTTTCCCGTGTTTTCTCAAATCGATTTGATTACGCCGAACCGCTTTGAATATGCGTATCTCGGGCTGGGCGTCGCTGACAGCCGAGGGGAAGTTCTCGTGGGAAACGGAACGTCCGTGCTGCTCAAGGGTGGCCATGCAGAAGGGGACTTATCCGTGGATATTCTTTGGCATGATGGGAAAAAGTTCGAATTCGCGGCCAAGCGTTTGCCGGGTGTCGATAAGCACGGCTCGGGCTGCACGCTTTCTTCGGCAATCCTCGCGAACGTGGCGCTCGGAAAATCCCTGCCCGAGGCTTGCGACGCTGCGAAAAGATATATCGCAAAATGGTTTGCCGGCGGGGAAGGTCGGACCGGCTGGGTGGAATAAGAAAGGCTCGCTTTGCGCGAGCCTTTCTGAAAATTTTCCGCTTACAGATCGACGACTTCTGTCCAGCCGAACGGATCGGGTTCTTCCGCAAACTGGATTGCCGTGTAAGTGTTGAAGAGCTTTGTGCAGACGGGACCCGGGTTTACGCCGTCGCCGTAGGTGGACGTCTTATTCGCGACCGGATCGACGATTTTCTTAATCGGGGTGATGACCGCAGCGGTTCCGCATTCTGCGGTTTCGCTGAATTCGGCGAGTTCCTCGAACGGAACCTGGCGGCGTTCCACCTTGTAGCCGAGATGTTCCGCGAGCTGCTGGAGGCTCTTGTTCGTGATGGAGGGAAGGATCGATTCGGACTTCGGCGTCACGTAGGTGTTGCCCTTGATGCCGAAGAAGTTTGCCGGTCCGCATTCGTCGATGTACTTCTTTTCCTTTGCGTCGAGGTAGATGGTGCTCGAATAGCCGAGCTTCTTCGCTTCGGCGAGGGAAAGCAGGCTAGCCGCATAGTTTCCGCCGACCTTGACGGTTCCCGTTCCCAGAGGAGCGGCGCGGTCGTAGTTCCGGCTGATCATCATATCGACAGGCTTGAAACCGTCCTTGAAGTAAGGGCCGACCGGTGTCACGAACATGAGGAGCATGTATTCGTCTGCGGGTTTGACGCCGACTTCGGGACCGGTGCCGATGAGGAGCGGGCGGATATAGAGGGTCGCTCCGTAGCCGTATGGCGGGACAAAGCGCTTGTTCGCCTTCACGACGGTGTAAACCATTTCACGGAAGAGTTCGACCGGCGGAACGGCCATCAGGACGCGGTTTGCCGTGTTCTGGATGCGGCGGGCGTTTTCTTCGACGCGGAAGACGCGGACCTTGCCGTCCTTGCCGGTATAGGCCTTGAGACCTTCGAAGCCTTCTTGGCCATAATGCAAGCAAGTAGCGGCGATATGAATGCTGATATCCTTGGAGGAGGAGAGTTCGACCTTTCCCCATTTTCCGTTGCGGTAATAGCAGCGAACGTTGTAGTCGGTGTCGTAGTAACCGAACGGGAGCGTTTTCCAATCAACTGTATTCAAATCAACTTGCATAGTCTATGCCTTTTTTGTGGCGTCACCTGGCGCCGTCTGAAAAAATACACATTTTGATTTAAAATGGCTTTGGAATCTTCAAAAAAGATATATTCCGTGCAAAAGGATGGTTTGGATGTTTACCGGAAAAATGACGCTTTTGGAACTTTGTCTCTGCGCGGCCCTCTTTGCCGAGAGCCCTGTCGATGATTTCGGCTTTCTGAAAATCTATCGGACAAAGGAGGGGACCGTTTCGTGGAACTCGGCGCACTGGGCGAACGGCAACGCGCGGAGCGTGGAATGGGACGGCGACCCGGACGATCCGCTCGGCTGGACGGAAAGCCACAGCGACGGAAACGGCTCGTTTGACATCGACGGGAACGGCGTAATGCAGATGAATTGGAACGACGGCCCGAGATTTCACGTGAACAGCCTGAACGGTTCTAAAATACAGTTCTTTTTGAACGCGGAACTGACCGCTTACTTTATGCGGGACGCTTCCGGTGGCGCGGATTTCGGCGGGATGGTCGTCGGGATGCGCTCGGGACCCTTGGGACACGGCTCGGGCGGAGGCGACAATTGCGACGCGACGACGTATTATGCGCGCTTTCGGAACGATGGAAAATGGGATTTCGAAAAGGAATGGAAGCACCCGGAGAGCTTTTTCCGGACGACTTCGGGCGTCGGCAACCAGGATCCGCTCTGGGGAGGAAGCCCGCTTCCGGTAGGAAAGTGGATCGGAATGAAGTATGTCGTCTATAACAAGGATGCGGGAACGGTACGCTTGGAGCTTTACATCGATTCGACGTCGAACGCGACACCTCCCGGCAAGTGGGAACCTGTCGGAACGGTAGAAGACGCGGGACTGGATTTTCGCGGGGCTTCGGGCGAGACGGTCTATGGCTGCGCCTATTCGGATGCGTTCGCTCCGATCCTTCAAGGCGGCGGAACGATTCTTTTCCGCTCGGACAAGGACCATCCCTTTTACAAGTTCGTTACGGTTCGGGAAATCGACGTTTCGGGAGCGCCTTTCGGCGAGACGGAGGCGATTCGGAAGATGCCGGTTCGCATTTGGAAAAAAGGCCCGGTTTCGAAATTCGATCTGCTCGGACGCCCGGCGGAAGATGGCGCACCCCTGCGGATTTTTGGCCGGTAAAATCTTGCAAAATGCACATGTGTTCACTATATTTGGGGCATGACACGTTCCCTTGTCGTTCGCGATGCGTGCGAACATAATCTGAAGCATGTAAATATCACCATTCCGCGCGATTCCATCGTCGTTGTGACCGGCGTTTCCGGGTCGGGAAAGTCAAGTCTCGCTTTCGATACGATTTTTGAAGAGGGTCAGTGCCGCTACGTGGATTCGCTTTCGGCGTATGCGCGGCAGTTTATCGGCGTGATGAAGCGGCCCGATGTGCAATCGGTGACGGGAATTTCCCCGACGATTTCAATTGACCAGAAAACGGTGAACCGAAATCCGCGTTCGACCGTGGGAACGACCGTCGAGATTCTCGACTTCTTGCGGCTGCTCTTTGCGCGGCTCGGAACGCCTCACTGCCCGAAATGCGGCAAGGAAATCCGGGCGGCGACAATCGATCAGATTGTAGATAACCTTTATGCGGAAAGCGTCGGACGAGAGATGATGATTCTCGCTCCGATCGTCCAGGAGCGCAAGGGCGAATACCGGAAGGAATTCCAGGAGCTTTTGGAAAAAGGCTTTGGACGTGTTCGTGTCGATGGAAAGATTTTTCGAACAAATGAAGTTCCCCTGCTTGTACGCTACGAGAAGCATACGATAGAAGCGGTAATCGATCGCATTTCGGTAGAAGACAGGAACCTTTCCCGGATTCGGGAAGACTTGGAAAGCGCGCTCCGCTTAACCGACGGAAAGCTTGTCGCGTTTCTGTTTGACGACGGCGAGTATCGCTTGCAGGGGACAGAGCTTGCCTGCCCGGATTGCGGAATCTCCATCCCGGAGCTCGAACCGAGACTCTTTTCCTTTAACGATCCCTACGGGCAGTGCCCACACTGCAAAGGGCTTGGACGGGACTACGTCTTCGCCGAAAACTTGATTGTCCCGGATGCGTCGCTTTCGATTCGGGATGGCGCACTCAAATGCCAGAAGTCCGACGGGAAAATCATCTTTACGGATTTCGGCTGGCCGGAACTTTCGAAGGTTGCGCGGGCTGAAAAGTTTTCGTTGGATACCCCCTGGAAAAAACTTTCGGAAAGCGCAAAAAAGGCGGTTCTTTACGGGAGCGAAAAGGCGGGAACTCCGGGGATTGTCCCGCTGATGCAGGAGCTTTGGGACCAGTGGCACATCGTACATTTCCAAAAGTTCATGAACGACAGCGAATGCCCGGTCTGCCACGGTTCGCGGATTTCGCCGGTGGCGCTTGCGGTCACGTTTCGGAATTTGAATCTCGATCAGATGTGCCGGATGCCCGTGGAGAGGCTGGAAGCGTTCTTTCGCACGGTGGAGCTTTCGTCGCGGGAGGAGCATATCGGGCACGAGCTTTTCAAGGAAATCCGGAACCGCCTGGGCTTTTTGGCGAGTGTCGGGCTGGGGTATCTGACGCTTGCGCGTGGAGCGAAGACGCTTTCCGGCGGCGAAGCGCAGCGGATCCGCCTCGCGAGCGCTGTCGGTGCGGGGCTTCAGGGCGTGCTGTATGTCCTGGACGAGCCGAGCATCGGGCTTCACGCACGGGACAACGAGATGCTGCTCGGGATTCTCGAACGGCTCCGCTCGCAGGGAAACAGCCTGGTCGTGGT
>JBNMGX010000043.1:0-11172 GCA_050872465.1 Hallerella sp. | reverse complement strand
CCCTGGATTGCCGGAGTCAGCGTCAGTTCATTAGAGGTTCCAATCCCATGAAGTCCAAGCGACTGGATGTTCGCTCTGTGCTTCGGCAGGGTGTGGATGATTCCCTTAATCTGGGTAATTCTCACTTTTTTCATTTCTCTAGACCTCAGGCGTTCTGACCGCGCAACGCAGCGTAGTCATTTTTGTTCTTCTGAGTCGTGAGACCCACGATGCAGGCCTGAACCACGGTGCTCGGATTGGAAGAACCATAGATCTTGGTAAGAATGTTGTGGACGCCAGCGAGTTCCAGCACGGCACGCGCCGCAGCACCGGCGATAACACCAGTACCGGGAGCCGCCGGAATCAAGCGGATGCGTGTTGCCCCATACTTGATTTCGACATCGTGCGGAATCGTTCCATCTTGAACATTCACTTCGATGAGGTTGCGCTGAGCGGCTTCAGTTCCCTTGCGGATCGCTTCGGAAACTTCCTTCGCCTTGCCTAAGCCCACGCCAATCTTGCCCTTCTTGTTGCCGACGACAACGAGTGCACTGAAGGACATGCGACGACCGCCCTTGACGGTCTTGGCGCAACGATTGATGTGCACAACTCTGTCTTCAAATTCAGAAACTTGAGTTTCGCGTTCCAAAGTGTACCTCTTAGAATTGGAGTCCGCCTTCACGAGCTCCCTCAGCGAGAGCCTGAACGCGACCGTGATAGATGTAACCGCCGCGGTCGAAAACGACGGCAGAGATGCCCTTCGCCTTCGCTTCGTCAGCGATGAGATTTCCGAGTTTCTTGCTCTGTTCGGTCTTTGAGAGTTCACCGAACTTCGCCTGGAAATCCTTGGAAGACGTTGCAAGTTGCACCAAGGATTTATGAGAAACGTCGTCAATGATCTGAGCGATCATGTTAGAAAGCGTGCGACGGACAGCAAGACGCGGACGTTCGGGGGTACCGTTGACGGTCTTGCGGACACGTGCATGACGCGCAATTCTGGACTCAAGTCTTTTCTTTGCAATAACAGCCATAGCGTTACCTTATTTACCTGTCTTCTTGCCCTGCTTGCGGCGGACATATTCACCAACGTACTTGATACCCTTGCCCTTATACGGTTCAGGACGGCGGTACTTGCGAATTTCGGCTGCAGCCTGGCCGACCTTCTGCTTGTCGATTCCCTTGATGCTGATTTTCAGCGGATCGACAGCCTTCAGCGTGATTCCTTCCGGCGCCTTGTAGATGACCGGGTGCGAGAATCCGAGAACCAAGTTCAAGTCATTGCCCTTTTGTTCCACGCGGTAACCGACACCGACGATTTCCAGGTTCTTTTCAAAACCCTTGGTAACGCCTTCGACCATGTTCGCGACGAGAGCGCGGGTCGTGCCGTGAATAGCGCGGGAAAATTTCTGATCGTCCGGACGTGCGAACGAAAGCTTATCGCCTTCCAGATTGATCTTGATCAGATCATGAACCTTGGTAGAGAGTTTTCCCAGGGGACCTTCGACCAAGATGTTCTGGCCATCGAGCGTCACCTTGACGCCGGCGGGGATATGAATGATAGCTTTTCCGATACGAGACATCTTTACCTCACCAGACCTTTGCGATGATTTCGCCACCCACGTTTTCCTTGCGGGCTTCGTGGTCGGTCATCACACCTTTGGAAGTGGAGATAATCGCATAGCCAAGACCGTTACGGACGCGCGGAAGCTTCGCCACATCGCTGTAAGCGCGAAGACCCGAGCGGCTGACGCGCTGGATGCCTTGGATAGCCGGAACGCCGTTCGTGTAGCGGAGAAGGACCTTGATGATTCCCTGCTTGCCATCATCGACGACGACGAATTTCTTAATAAAACCTTTTTCCTGCAACACGCGAGCGATTTCACGCTTCTGATTGCTGGCAGGAATGTCAACCACAGGCGCCTTCGCCGCGACGGCGTTGCGGATGCGGGTGAGCATATCGGCGATTGTATCTGTTGCCATTTGTAAAACGCTCCTTACCAGGAAGATTTGGTGATGCCCGGGATTTCGCCGGCGAGTGCCATTTCGCGGAAGCAAATACGGCACAGACCAAAGCGACGCATATAAGCGTGCGGCCTACCGCAACGCTTGCAGCGATGATACCCACGAACCGTGTATTTCGGCGTGCGCTTGCACTTTTCAATCATTCTTCTGCTTGCCATGGTATACCTTACTTCCTGAAGGGGAGACCGAGACCTTCGAGCAGAGCGCGACCTTCGTCGTCCGTCTTGGCGGATGTGACAAAGGAGATGTCCATGCCTAAAGTCTGAGAAATTTTATCAATATCGATTTCCACAAAAATCGACTGTTCCTTAACACCGAGCGTGTAATTGCCGCAACCATCGAAACCACGACGGGGCAGGCCACGGAAGTCACGTACACGCGGCAAGGTGATGTTGATGAACCGATAGAGGAAATCCCACATGTTGGAACCGTGGAGCGTCACCTTGGCGCCAATCCCAAGACCTTCGCGGAGCTTGAAGTTGGAAATCGCCTTGCGAGCCTTCGTTACGACAGGCTTCTGGCCGGTAATCGCCGAGAGGACATCGACCGCTTCGTCCAGAACCTTGCGGTTGGAAGCGGCTTCGCCAACGCCCATATTGATGACGATTTTATCCAAATGCGGAATCTGCATTACGTTCTTGTAACCGAATTTCTGCTTGAGAGCCGGAACTACGGTCTTTTCGTAAACATCTTTCTTCATTGTGCTCATTGTTACGACCTCACAGAGCCTTGCCGGACTTGACGCTCACGCGGACGCTCTTCTTGCCCGGTTCACGGGTACGACGCGTGCGGACGGGAGTGGAACCTTCGAGAAGCATCACGTTGGAGATGTCAATCGGAAGTTCCTTTTCAACGATGCCGCCGGTCTGGTTGGTCTGACTCGGCTTTTCGTGGCGCTTACGGACGTTTACGCCAGCAACAATCACGCGACCTTTTTTCGGGTCAACGCTCAGAACGGCACCGGTTTTACCCTTGTAAGAGCCGGAGATAACCTTGACGTTATCGTTCTTCTTGATGTTAGACATTAGAGCACCTCGGGTGCGAGAGAGATAATCTTTGTAAAGTTGTGGTCGCGAAGTTCACGGGCCACAGGTCCAAAGATACGGGTTCCACGGGGTTCGCCATCTTTCGTGATAAGCACGACGGCGTTGTCGGAGAAACGGATGAAAGATCCGTCCTTGCGACCGATTTCCTTGCGTGTACGGACCACGACGGCATCAGCGACAGAGCCTTTCTTCACCTTGCTCTGGGGGATAGCGTCCTTGACAGCTACCTTGATGACGTCACCGATGCTTGCATAGCGCCGGTTAGACCCACCCAAAACTCGGATGCAGGCGACTTCTTTCGCACCGCTGTTGTCGGCAACGACCAGTCTTGTTTCTTCTTGAATCATATATTCGCCTTACTCCAGAAGGATTACTTCTTCTTTGCCACAATCCGAACCAAGCGCCAGCGCTTCGTCGCGGAAAGGGGACGTGTTTCCATGATTTCCACGGTATCGCCGACTTCAGCTTCATTCTTTTCATCATGAGCTTTGAACTTCGACGAGGATTTCATGATCTTGTTGTAAATCGGGTGACGCTTGCGGTCTTCGACCACAACCGTAATCGTCTTGTCCATCGCACTGGACGAAACGACACCCTGTCTCACTTTGCGAGAGTTTCTATCCATTTTTTGCTCCTGCCGGCTCACGCCTTGGCCCTTTCGGTAAGAATGGTCTTGATGCGAGCGATATCCTTGCGGATGGAACGCATCGTGACGGGCTTCTCTACGCTGTTACCAGTCTTTGCAGAGAACCGGTTGTTGAACAGGTCCAGATTCAGCTGGGAAAGCTTTTCCTGGAGCTGTTCGTTGCTCAATTCCTTCAGTTCGCGTGCTTTCATTAGATCTCCGAAGCCTCCACGATTTTAACTTTGATCGGCAACTTCTGAGCGGCATCGCGAAGAGCCTTGAGGGCAAGGTCACGGTCCACACCGTCCATTTCGAACATAATGCGACCAGGAAGAACGACTGCTGCCCAAAATTCGACAGCGCCTTTACCCTTACCCATACGAGCTTCCGCAGGGTGACGAGTTACCGGCTTGTTGGGGAAAATGCGGATCCAGATGTGCCCGCCACGCTTGATGGTACGGGTCATCGTGATACGGGCCGCTTCAATCTGGCGAGCCGTAATCCAGCACTTTTCGAGAGCCTGCATTCCATATTCGCCGAAAGCAATCGTATCTCCGCTGGTAGCGCGGCCTTTCATGCGGCGTTTCTGTTCTTTGCGGAACTTAGTTCTTTTAGGACTCAGCATAATTACTTCTCTCTCTTAGGTTCAGACGAAAAGACGTCCTTGCCAATCTTTTCACCGTGCATGATCCAGACCTTGATACCGACAGCACCGTAAACGGTCTTGGCGGTAGCAGTCGCATAGTCGATGTCGGCACGAAGAGTGTGCAGAGGCACGCGACCTTCGGCATACTTTTCGACGCGAGCGATTTCGGCACCACCGAGACGACCGCCACACTGAATCTTGACGCCTTCAATGCCCATGCGCATCGCACTCTGCATCGCACGCTTCATCGCACGACGGAAAGAGACACGCTTTTCGAGCTGGCGAGCGATGTTTTCGGCAACAAGTTTCGCATCGGCTTCGGGGCGCTTGATTTCGTGGACGCTAATATAGATTTCTTTGCCGGTCAGATATTGGAGTTCGCTCTTGAGACGTTCCAATTCTTCGCCTTTTTTGCCGATGACGACGCCCGGGCGAGCGGTAAAGAGGTTTACGTTCACTTTTTTGACGGTACGTTCGATTCCGACTTTCGCAAGGGAGGCATGTTCGAAACGTTTCATCAGGTAACGACGCAGCACGATATCTTCGTAGAGGAAATCGGCAAACTTGTCGTTTTCGGCATACCACTTCGACTGCCAGTCGTCAATTACGCCGAGACGAAGACCATACGGATGAGTTTTCTGACCCATAGTTTACTCCTTATCAGCGTTGTCAGCGACAACGACGGTCAAGTGGGAGAGCGGCTTCGCGAGACGGTCTGCGCTTCCATGGGAACGCGGACGCATACGCTTCATAATCGTCGCACCATCGGCGGAGATTGCCGCAATCTTGAGTTCTTCTGTCGTAACGGCGCCAGAAGCCTTCTGCTTAAAGTTCGCAACGGCGGACTTGATTGCATTTTCGACAATCGGAGCGCCTTTCTTTTTATTGCGAAGAACGGAAAGCATGGCGAATGCCTGATCGACGGACTTGCCGCGCATCAGGTCCGCAACCAGACGGAGCTTGCGAACACCGTAGCGGATGTTCTTGACTTTTGCAATAGCTTTCATTATTTAGCTCCTCCTGCAGCTTCAGCCTTGCGGTGGCCGCGGAAGATACGAGTGGGAGAAAATTCACCCAGCTTGTGTCCGACCATATTTTCGGTGACATAGACCGGGATGAACTGCTTGCCATTGTAAACGGCAAAAGTCAAACCGACCATATCGGGAATGATGGTTGAACGACGGGACCAGGTTTTGATGGGCTGCTTCTTGTCGGAACTGGCCATTGCCTTGGTCTTGACCAAAACGTGGGAATCCACGAAAGCGCCTTTCTTAATGGATCTCGACATAGCTTATGCCCTCTTCTTCTGACGACGACGCACAATGTAGTGATCGGTACGCTTGTTGTTACGGGTTTTCTTACCCTTGCAGTTCTTGCCCCACGGAGAACAGGGGTGACGGCCACCGGAGGTTCGACCTTCACCACCGCCGAGCGGGTGATCGACCGGGTTCATCACGACACCGCGGACCGACGGACGAATGCCGAGCCAGCGGGAACGACCTGCGGAGCCCGAAGATTCGTTCATGTGGTCGATGTTCGAAACCTGACCGATCGTCGCAAGACAATCTTCCGGGACCAAACGGATTTCACCACTCGGGAGACGGACCTGGCAAAGCTTGCCGTCCTTGGCGATGAGTTCCGCACCGGCACCGGCGGATCGAGCGATCTGGGCACCCTTGCCCGGAATCATTTCGATGTTGTGAATCATCGCGTTCAGCGGAATGTCCTTCAGGGGAAGAGCGTTACCGATGCGGTATTCCGCACCGACGCCGGACTTCAGGACATCGCCGACCTTGATGTTCGCCGGAGCGATGATGTACTGGCGCTTGCCGTCCGCATACTTGACGAGCGCAATGCGGGCAGAACGGTTCGGATCGTATTCGACCGTTTCAACCGTACAGGGAATGCCGACGCGGTTGCGCTTGAAGTCAATGATACGGTAGCACTTCTTGTGTCCACCGCCACGGCGACGGGAAGTAATCTCCCCCACGTTGCTGCGACCGGAGCTGCGCTTTTTACCGACGGTAAGAGGCTTGTACGGCTTGTCAGCTGTGATTTCCTTCTTATCGTTCAACTGCTTGTAGCGCAGTGTCGGGGTAAGAGGTCTATAGCTTTTCAGACCCATTGTTAGACTCCTTCAATCTCGGCAATCTTGTTGCCAGCCTGCAACGTGATGTAAGCCTTCTTCCAGTTGGACTTCTTGCCTACAGCATTGCGTACACGTTTCATCTTGCCACGGTTGATCAAGGTGTTCACGGAATCGACCTTCACGCCGAAGCGGGATTCGATAGCATTCTTGATTTCCGGCTTGGTAGCGGAAAGAGCGACCTTGAAAACATACTGACGGACACCCGTGCGCGGGTTTACCATCGCCTTGGAAGAACTTTCGGTAATGTGCGGTTCTACCAGGATTTCGTGGAGTTCTTTCATCTGGAACCTCCAGTGAGTTCTCCCAGAGCTTCCTGGGAAATCGCGATATTGTTAGCGCGAACGAGATCATAGGTGTTCACGTCTTGCACCCGAGCCGTACGAACCCAAGGAACGTTTGCGGAAGAAAGACGGAGATTCTTGTCGTTCGAACCGACGAGGAAGAGCGCGTTGCGCTGTTCAAGACCGGCCTTGTTCACGACGGCGAGGAAATCCTTCGTCTTCGGAGCTTCAAAGGAGAGGCTTTCGAACACGAGAACCTTGCCTTCCTTGGCCTTGTCGGAAAGGGCGGAGTGGAACGCGATGCGCTTCACCTTCTTGTTCACCTTTTCGAAGTAGTCATGGGACTTCGGACCGTGCGCCTTGTTACCGCGGACCCAAACAGCAGAAGTGTTCTGACCGGCACGAGCGCGACCAGTGCCTTTCTGCTTCCAGGGCTTTGTCGTACCGCCGCTGACCTGAGAACGGGTCTTGGTCTGGGCTGTGCCCTGACGACGGTTGTTGAGAATCGCCTTGATATGCAGATAAACGCAGACCTTGTTGATCGGAGAATCGAACATCGCCGGAAGGTCCATTTCATTCTTGAATTCGCCGCTAGCGGCGTAGAGCTTTGCCTTTGCCATTAGCCTTTCCTCACCACGATGACTCCGTTCTTCGGTCCCGGAACAGCACCGCGAACAAAAATCAAATTGCGTTCACCGTCAACCTTGACCACCTGGAGGTGCTTGACAGTGACTTTCTTGTTTCCATATTGACCGGCCATGCGCTTACCCGGGAAAACGCGTCCCGGATAGGAGTGAGCGGAAAGACCACCCGGTTCACGGATGTTGTGCGTACCGTGGCCGCGCGGACCTGTGTGGAAGTTATAGCGCTTGACCGTGCCGGAGAAGCCGTGTCCCTTGGAAATTCCGGAGACATCGACGAGCTTCACGTCAGCGAAATCCGCAGCGCCAAATTCCTTGCCGATGGGCCAGTCTTCAAGGTTTTCCACATCGAATTCAGCAAGGTAACCGCGAACATCGAGGTTAGCTTTCTTGAAATGTCCGATGGTCGCCTTGTCGGCACGACTTTCCTTGACGAGGCCAAAACCGACCTGAATCGCGGTATAGCCGTCTTTTTCTTCAGTCTTGTGGCAAACGACCACACACGGACCGGCTTCGAGAACCGTCACAGGGACGCATTCGCCGTTATCCGTGAACACTTGGGTCATTCCCAGCTTTTTTGCAAGAATACCGTTCATTGTTTTACACCTTAATTTCGACTTCGACACCAGCGGGCAGATCCAACTTCATCAGCGAATCCACGGTCTGCGGAGTAGCATCCAGAATGTCAATCAAGCGTTTGTGGGTACGGGACTCGAACTGTTCGCGCGAGGTCTTATTCACGTGCGGAGAACGGAGAACCGTGTACTTTTGAATCTTGGTCGGGAGAGGGATAGGACCCGCAATGCGGGCTCCCGTATTTTTTGCCGTATTTACGATGTCCTGAGCGGAACGGTCAATCATACGATGATCGAACGACTTCAAGCAAATACGAATGCGTTCACCAGCCATTTTTATTCCTTACTTGATGATTTCGGTTACGGATCCGGCGCCGACTGTGCGGCCACCCTCGCGGATGGCGAAGCGGAGCTGCTTCTCCATGGCGATCGGGGCGATGAGCTCCACGTCGATCGTCACGTTGTCGCCCGGCGTCACCATCTCCACGCCTTCGGGCAGCTTGATCGTGCCAGTCACGTCCGTCGTGCGGAAGTAGAACTGCGGGCGGTAGCCGTTCATGAACGGCGTGTGGCGGCCGCCCTCCTCCTTCTTCAGCACGTAGATCTGGCCCTTGAAGTGGGTGTGCGGTGTCACGGACTTCGGGGCCGCGAGCACCATGCCGCGGATGATGTCCTTCTTCTCCGCGCCGCGGAGCAGGAGGCCCACGTTGTCGCCAGCCTGCGCGTCGTCGAGCAGCTTGCGGAACATCTCCACGCCAGTCACCACGTATTCAGTCGTGTCGCCGAGGCCAACGCGCTCCACCTTGTCGTTCAGGCGGACGATGCCGCGCTCGATACGACCGGTCGCGACGGTGCCGCGTCCCGTGATGGTGAACACGTCCTCGATAGGCATCAGGAACGGCTTGTCCGTCTCGCGGACCGGCTGCGGGATGTACTCGTCAACCGCCTTCATCAGCTCCATGATCTTGTCCTGGTACGCCGGGTCGCCCTCGAGCGCCTTCAGCGCGGAGCCGCGGATGATCGGCGTGTTGTCGCCGTCGTAGCCGTACTGCTTCAGCAGGTCGCGGACCTCCTCCTCGACGAGCTCGAGGAGTTCCGGGTCGTCCACCATGTCGCACTTGTTCAGGAACACGACGATCTTGGGGACGCCGACCTGGTGCGCGAGGAGGATGTGCTCGCGGGTCTGCGGCATCGGGCCGTCAGTCGCCGCGACGACGAGGATGGCGCCGTCCATCTGGGCCGCGCCGGTCACCATGTTCTTCACGTAGTCGGCGTGCCCCGGGCAGTCGACGTGCGCATAGTGGCGGTTCTCCGTCTGGTACTCGACGTGCGACGTGTTGATCGTGATGCCGCGCGCCTTCTCTTCCGGCGCGTTGTCGATCTCGTCGAACTTCTTCGCCGACGCGAGGCCCTTCGCGGCCAGGGTCGTGCAGATGGCAGCCGTCAGCGTCGTCTTGCCGTGGTCTACGTGGCCGATCGTGCCGATGTTGCAGTGCGGCTTGGTTCTTTCAAAATGCTCTTTTGCCATTTTATCCTCTTCTTCACCAGAAGGTTTATCGCTTCAAATCCGCGGATGGAATTCCATCCTGACATTCGGAAAGCATAGGAAGCGCTACTTCCCGAATTTGAGACCCCAAATTTAGTTGAGTTTTTCTAAAAATGCAAGACTTCATCTAAATTTTTTTACAAAGAATATCCAAAAAGCGCCAAGAGGGAGAAAACAGCCCGAGAGCGAGCCCATCCTCCTCCGACATTCCAAATTTCCAAACTAGAATTTCAGTCCGCGTCCGTCATAACACTGTTCAAAATAGATATATCTTTTACATCCAACCACCGCATTGCACCAATACAAAGACGAGCCGTATGTTGCCGCATTTGACACAAGCAGATCGACCGACGCCTCGCTTCCGTTGGCAAAGGCGCAGTCGGCGAGTTCGATTCGCACTTTGTCAAGCTTTTTTGACGTTTCCCCGGGAAAAGTCTTTCTGGAGACGGATTGATCGTTGCCCATTTGTCTGGATTTGGAATGTCGCCAAGGAAGCCCGCAGAAACAAAATATTCATCATAAGGGAGGAAATTGCAGTTTTGCGCAAAAATTTTCCACAGGAATTCGAAAAATGATAAAAAAAGATGCCTACCTAGACAAACTGGTCTACGCCATGGGAAATGGCTACTTACGACTATCTGAAAACAAATATAACCGACGAAGCGCAGATTCTCCGATTCGTCTTTGACTCGGCAGAAAGTCAAAAAACCAGAAATGTCCACGATCTAGACGACATTTCGAACATTCTTTCCTCTGTCGTAAGTTTCCTGTCAAATGCCGAAAAAAATAGACCGGTCGCCAAATACATCGGCTATCTCAAAGACGCGTTTCTTGTCCATTCCGCACAGCGTTTTGACATCAAGGGCAAGCGCTATATCGGTTCACCGCTAAAGTTTTATTTTACAGATCCGGGACTGCGAAATTCTCGTTTGAACTTTAGGCAATTTGAAGAAACTCACCTGATGGAGAACGTCATTTACGCCAAGCTTCTTTTCCGCGGATGGCGGGATTGTGAAATCTTTCGAAAAGAATCAAAACGGATGTCCGGTTCGAAAAAAACTTGAAATCAATTTCGTTTGCAATTTCGGTGAAAATCGGATTTATATACAGTTCGCGCTTTCGATGCCCGATGGGGAAAAGCGCAATTCAAATCAAGCCGAAACAGTTTTCATTCTATATCTTTACAACCAAATAGGAGAAACGATGGCAGGCGAATGGCATTTGATGGTGCAGGCGGTTGTCGAGGAAATCGACCGGTGCATCAAAAATCACGAGGACGAGAAGGCGACTCTCGCTTCGCTTTTCAAAAGGCTGGGATTTTCGGAATTCCACGTTTCGCGCAAGTTCCGCGAAATTTCCGGGATGAGCTTCCGGGAGTATCTGCGGGAGCGTTCCCTGGCCTTTGCGCTCAAGGATGTGCGCGACACGAAAAAGGGACTTCTGGAGATTGCGCTGGAGCACGGATTTTCGAGCCACGAGGCGTTCACCCGTTCGTTCAAGGAATCTTACGGCATGACGCCCCACTGCTGTCCACTAAAAAAAAGAGCTTAATCGTCTGGAGTCCGCATAAATAAAGGGATAGAGGCGATTTTGAAAGCGAACGGACTTGAAATTTTCCGACTAAAAACATACCTATAAGGGCATGTTTAGAGATCAATACGT
>JBNMGX010000042.1:0-11303 GCA_050872465.1 Hallerella sp. | reverse complement strand
TCCTAGAGGCTTCCAGCCGAGGCAATACCTCGTTTCTATCGCTAACTCCTTTCCGCGGAAAGCGACCATGAGAATTCCCTTGTCGTAGATATTCCTGGACGTGAATATCTTCGATTCGTCCTTGGCGAGGGAAGGCGTTCCGGCGAGGGCTCCGAAAATCGGAATGTCCGGGTAGTGGAGGCCCAGTTCCTTGAGGAGCGGTGTGGGGCACAGCTGGGCGCAGCTCGAAAGGCAGAGAATCCCCTTGAGGTCTGGCAGGCTTTGAAATTCGTGCGCAAAGGTTGTCCCTAGGATGGTCAGGTTCTTGCCGCGGCAATCCGATTCGAAGATATCGACGGAAGACGAGGCGAAGAGAAGAAGAGAAAGGCGCGTGTGCTTCTGGTATTGGAGCGTCTTGTCGAGCTGTCCGAATGTCGTCATGCCGACGGCTTTCGCTGCGGGAAGCTTTTCCCGGATGGTTCCGATTTCCGCTTCCAGAAAGTCCTTTCGGCAAATCGGTTCGTAAACGATCAGGAGCCTTTCCCTGGCGGCGCGATAGTCGGGGCTTTTCGCGATGGCGGAGAGTGTCGCGTCCAAGGTGTTTCCGGTGATTTCGTAGGAGTGCTGGATCATTGGACTTAAAATAATCTCCTTTTTCGGAAAGGAAACGGGGCGCGGAAAAGTATTTGCGCCCGGTCACGATTTCTTTTGGAATTATGGCGAATTTCGGGTGTTTATCGCATAAATTGTTTTATATTTAATACATCAAATTTTTCAAAGGACATAAAATGGCAAAAGTTGCTAAGAATTCCAAGAAAAAGGTCGTTCTCGCCTATAGCGGCGGACTGGATACATCCGTAATCATCCCCTGGCTGAAGGAAAACTATGACTGCGAAGTCATCGCTTTTGCCGCGGATCTGGGACAGAACGATTTCCCGAGCGAAGAAGCCCTCGAAAAGAAGGCTCTGGCGACGGGCGCTTCGAAGTGCTACGTGCTCGACCTGAAAAAGGAATTTCTGGAAGACTATGTCTGGCCGACGGTCCGCGCCGGGGCGAAGTACGAAGGTACCTACTTGCTGGGGACCTCCTTTGCGCGCCCGCTGATCGCGAAGTACCAGGTGAAAATCGCCCAGATGGAAGGCGCCTACGCGGTCGCCCACGGGGCGACGGGCAAGGGAAACGACCAGGTCCGCTTTGAACTGACTTACGCTGCGCTGGATCCGTCCCTCACGGTAATCGCTCCGTGGAAAGATCCGAAATGGGAATTCCACGACCGCGAAGGCATGATCGACTATCTCGATGCCCACGAAATCCCGCACACCGGTATTTCCAAGAAGAAGATCTATTCCGAGGACGGAAACCTCTGGCACCTTTCCCACGAAGGCGGCATCCTGGAAGAACCGGACAAGGAACACAAGTACGACATGCTCAAGCACACGAAGACCTACGAAAAGGCTCCGAACAAGCCGGGCTATGTCACGATTTCCTTTGAAAAGGGAACTCCGGTCGCTCTCGACGGCAAGAAGATGGGCGCGGTGGAACTCCTCGAAAAGCTGAACGCGCTTGGCGGAGAACACGCTTGCGGCCTGATCGATATCGTCGAAGACCGCCTAGTCGGTCTCAAGAGCCGCGGCGTCTATGAAACTCCGGGTGGAACCTTGCTCTACAAGGCGCACGAATGTCTGGAACAGCTCGTTCTCGACAAGGAGACGATGTTCGAGAAGCAGAAGATGGCGATGACTTATGCGAACTTAGTCTATAACGGCGAATGGTTCACTCCGCTCCGCCAGGCGATGGACGCATTTATCGCGGAAACCCAGAAGGTGGTGACCGGCGATGTCCGCCTGAAGCTCTACAAGGGAAATGTCATCCCGGCGGGCATGAAGAGCCCTTACAGCCTCTACGACATGGATCTCGGCGGCTTCTCCGACGTGGAAATGTACGACCAGAAGGACGCTTCGGGATTTATCCGCTGCTTCGGCCTTCCGCTGAAAACGCGCGCCCTTTTGCTCGGCAAGAAGACGAATGTCGATTTCGGCAAGGTGAACGTCAAGAAAAAATAGTCCTTCTAAATTGGAATAAAAGGCTCCGCAATGCGGGGCCTTTTTTGTATATGCTATACAAAGGTTTTCGTCTTGAAAAATCCAAGCCTTGCCTCGTTGAACGGCTTTTCAAAGAAAGGGTTTGCGTTTTTAAAGTCGGAAGCTTATTTTATAAAAAACACTTTAGGATCCTTTCGTATAAGGAGGCTATATGGAACAGGTTACGGCAAAAAGAATCTCGACGGGCCATGTCATTACGATTACGCTGGCCGCAGCTTTGGGCGGATTTCTTTTTGGGTTTGATTCGTCTGTCATCAACGGGGCGAACGGTGCGCTCCAGGTACATTTCAGTATGAGCGATCACCAGCTCGGGCTTGCGGTCGCGCTTTCGCTGATCGGTGCGGCTGTCGGGGCCTATTTTGCGGGTCGCTTGGCAGATGCTTTTGGTCGAGTCCGTTGCATGATTGCGGCTTCGGTGCTCTTTCTGGTGAGCGCTATCGGTTCGGGGATTCCTTTTGGCGTTCCCGATTTTATCGTCTGGCGCGTGATTGGCGGCGTTGGCGTCGGCATGGCAAGCATCATTGCGCCGATTTATATTGCGGAAACGGCTCCGGCGGAATGGCGTGGACGGCTCGGGTCCCTGCAACAGCTCGCTATCGTCATTGGAATCTTTGTCGCGCTGCTTTCTAACTATGTGATCGTCCGGATTGCGGGCTCCGCGGGAAACGTGATGGTCGGAAATTTCAAGGCTTGGCAGATTATGTTCTGGGTCGAAATCCTGCCCGCGCTTCTCTACGGGATTGCCGCTCTTCGGCTTCCGGAATCTCCCCGGTTCCTGATTTCCCAGGGGCGCTTTGACGAAGCGAAAAAAGTCTTTGAAAAAATCAGTTCCGAAAATGTGGATGAACGTGTCGAATCGGTCCAGAAATCGTTCAACCAGGAAAAGCGCCACCATCTTTCCGACCTGTTTGAATCTCTTGCGAACGGCAAGAAGCGGATTTCGCCGGTCGTCTGTGCGGGGCTTGGCCTTGCGGTTCTCCAACAGCTTGTCGGCATCAATGTCATTTTCTATTACGGGACGATGCTTTGGCAGAGCGTGGGCTTTGGCGAAAGCGATGCGTTCCTTTCGAGCCTCATCAACAGCGGCATCAACCTGGCGATGACGGTTGTCGCGATTCTTCTCATCGATAAGATTGGGCGCAAGTCCCTGCTTCTTATCGGAAGTGTCGGAATGACCTTTACGCTGGGGGCTCTTGCCCTGTGCTTCCTCTTGGGAAGCGCCGGCGGAAATCTCGGAACCCTTGCTGCGAAAATCGCGCTTGTCGCGGCGAATCTCTATGTCGCATTCTTTGCGGCGACATGGGGTCCTGTGATGTGGGTGATGCTCGGCGAGATGTTCAACAACCGCATCCGCGCAGTCGCCATTTCGATTTGCGGTCTCGCCCAGTGGTTTGCGAATTTCCTTGTCACCTGGTCGTTCCCGCTTTTGACCGGCCACAAGGGAATCGGTGTTGGTCCGACCTACCTGCTTTACACGTTCTTTGCCTTTGTCAGCATCTTCTTTGTGGCGAAGTTTATTCGGGAGACGAACGGAAAACAGCTCGAAGAAATGTAAAATTCATGGTCCTAAAAAATTCCCTGGCTTACCGGGGAATTTTTTATAGGGATTCCCTTGGCAAGCAGGGGAATGGTGTGGGAGCAAAGAAGCTTGTTTTTGAATATCAAAGCCTGTGGAAAAAAAGCATCAGGTCTTCGAAGCTGCCGTCGTTCTTGCGGTAGCATTTCGGGATGGAGCCGAGGCTTTCGAACCCTAGCTTTTCGTAAAGGCGAATCGCCGGAATGTTGGATTTGACGACCGCGTTGAACTGGAGAACGTGAAATCCTTTCGCCTTTCCCTGGGCAAGGCTGTCTTCGACTAAAAGCTTGCCGATTCCCTTGCCGCGAGCGTTCCTCCCGACGGCATAGCTCGCATTGGCGATTGTCGCGCAGCGTCCGATATTGTTCGGATGTAAAATGTAAAGGCCTAGAATCTTGCCGTCTTCATCGGCGACGGCGGTATGGGTTTGCGCAACGAAAAAATTTCCCGCGTCGCTGTCGTTTTCAAAGCCGCTTTCTTGCGGAAAGGCGTTCGCCGCTTCGACGACTTCGTTCCAGATTTCTCGCATCGCGGGAACATCTTCTTTGGTAAATTTTCGAATGACGATTGACATTTTGTGTCCTTGGTCCAAAAGCTAGAACTTTTACCCAAAGGGATTTTTGGATTTTGAAATTTTTACGGAGCGGAACGCCTGTATCGGTAAGGTCCTTGCGGATATTTATCTTGGAGATTCTTGAACGCGTTTTTTTCGCCGGAATTTGTAAAATACGAACCGAACTTTTTCCCGTTCATATCGTAGATGCGGTAAGAGCTAGCGCTTTTTCTTTTATTCGGGACTGAAATTTTTTCTGTGTCGTTTGCCGTGAATGCGAGATAATCCACATTAAAGTAGGGTTCTTCGACGAAAAGCTTTAGCAGGTGCTCGCCCTTGGAAATTTGGGAAGTCTTGCCGGTAACTTCGGTAAAGTTCGTGAAGTTTCCCGTGTTGGGGACGGCGACGTGCGCAATTTCGGAATCGTCGATCTGCAGGGAAAACGCCGCTCCGTCCGTTTCCGAAGCGACCTTTGCGACAAACTCGAATTCTCCGGAACTCTCGGCATTTACGGAAAAGAGAATCCATTCGCCTTTTTGAGTCCAGCCGTAAAAAAATGCTCCGTCTGCGCTGTCGATTCCCGCATTGTCTTCCCGGTAAAGGTTTGCCGGGGCTTCTTCGGGATTGATATCGTGAAAGGCGACGCCTTGTCCTCCGCGGTCATAATTCTCCGCTTCGATTTTTCCGGGGATGGAAATCCTTTCGAGAAAAGGCGTGCTACTTGCGGCTGCGGTATCGCTTTTTAGCAGGGAAAGCATCGTTTGTGCGTAACGCTTGCCTAAAAGCTGGTAGCCCGCATTGTCGAAGTGCAGATTGTCGGAACCGCCGCTGCAATCCTTGGAGCTTACGACGTGGGCTGTCGGGATTTTATTCGGGAGCGCATCGATCTGGTTGTTTGCCGCGGAGCATTGTCCGCCTTGCAACGCTTCGCCGACGAGCAGCGGAACACTGTCGGCGGAAAGTTCGAGGTCGGAAAGCATGTCTTCGTAAACCTTTTTCACCGTTTGCGCCCAGGTGTCGCTGTAGGCGTCGGTTTCCCCTTGGTGCATGAGGATTCCCTTGATAACGCCGACTTTTTTCGCTTCCCGTGCGAGATCGATTATCCGCCCGTAGGGATTTCCGCCGTAATCGGAGGCTTTTTGCTGCATCCAGGATTCGGCGTTGGCGAGATAGCTTTCGTATTGCGCCTTGTCGAAAATCTTGATGCTTGAACCGGCGACGGCGACCGGAATGACTCCGATTGTCGTGTTCGGAAGACTGTCGGCGAGGGTCTTTCCGGAATAATCCGCCGGAGAAAGTCCGGTATTGCAGTGGAACAGCGGGGGAACGGCGACGCTCCATTCCCCGAGGGTTCTTCCCAAGTTCGGGCACGAGACAGAGGCGAGGACTTGAAATCGTTTGTTTTCGATTTTGTTTTCGGCGATGACATCGGCTTGGCCTTCCATGTTGGACTGCCCAAACGCGATGTAGATGTGAAAGTTCGGGTCGGGTGCGGCAAGCGCCATTTGAAATGCGGCGAATAAGCCGAAAGCGAAGATTTTGTTCACGGAGCGGATTCCTCGGTTGGTGTTCGGTTCTTTTTGAAAACTAAAACAAAGTTTTGTACAAATGAAGAAACGGGATGAATTTCTGTTGTTAAAAATTAAACACCCGGATGTTCTTGCCAGAGGCGAGGCGGTCAAATTTATATATTAGGGATATGATTTTTTTCTGGATTGGCTTTTTGGCTTTTGTCGGTGTGATGCTTGCGCTTGACCTCTGCGTCTTGAACAAGAAGGACCACGAAATCGGTGTCGGCGAAGCTCTCAAGTGGACGGGAGTCTGGATTGTCCTGGCGGTTCTTTTCGGCGTCTTCATCTTTTTTGCCTATGAACATCACTGGCTGGGAATCGGCGTACACGCCGGAGCGTCCCTGTCGGGAGTGGATGCCTTTGTGGAATATCTCACGGGATATGTTCTGGAAAAGTCGCTTTCCCTGGACAATATCTTTGTGATGGCGGCGATATTTTCTTACTTTGGAATCCCGAGGCTTTACCAGCACCGCGTGCTTTTCTGGGGAATCCTCGGGGCGCTGATCTTGCGGGGAATCTTTATTTTGGGCGGCACGGCGCTGATTTCGCGTTTCCACTTTCTGATGTATTTCTTTGGCGCGTTTCTCATCTTTACGGCTCTCAAGATGCAGTTCTCGAAGACCGACGGCGAAGTGGATCCTTCGAAGAATATCGCGGTGCGCTTTGCCCGGAGATTTTTCCCGGTGACGGAAGAACGCCATGGGCATGACTTTTTCTTGAAAAAGGACGGCAAGCGTTTTGCGACGCCGCTTTTCCTTTCGCTGGTAGTCATCGAAACATCGGATGTGCTTTTTGCCGTCGATAGCATCCCGGCGGTTTTCGGGGTGACGCTCGATCCGTTTCTTGTTTTTACGTCGAATATCATGGCGATCCTCGGATTACGCTCTCTCTATTTTGCGCTGGCGGCGATGCTTGGCATGTTCCGCTTTCTAAAAAATGCGTTGGTCATCGTTCTCTCCTTTGTCGGGATAAAAATGCTCGCTGCGTCCTTTGTGGAATTACCTAGCTGGGTCAGCCTGGTCGTCGTCTTTTTGATGATCGGGCTTGGAATTCTTTTGAGCGTACTGCTTCCTGAAAAGAAAAAGGACGTCTCGCGTTGATGCTTTATACGCCTTACCGGGATTTTTTGGCGAGGGTGTTTCCTTCTTTTCGAAAAGTTCGGAAGTTGCCGCTTTCGGGCGGGATGTCTTGTCCGAATCTCGATGGAAACCGCGGTCGCGGAGGCTGCGCCTATTGCAACAACAAGTCTTTCAGTCCGGTCTGGGACAAGGCGAGCGTTTCGGTTGAGGAACAGCTCCGGGAATTTGTGCCGAAGCTTCGCAAAAAATATCGGGATGCGGGAATCCTCGCCTATTTCCAGCCTTATACGAATACCTACGCTCCGGTGGAAAAGCTCCGCCAGATCTACGAACCGGTTTTCACCTCGGAAGAAATTGCGGGAGTTGCGATTGGGACGCGACCGGACTGCGTCGCAGAGGATGTCCTGGAGCTTCTCGCCTTTGAAAATTCTCGGAAAAAGGTGATTCTGGAGCTGGGGCTTCAGACGGCAAATGACAAAACTTTGGAGCGTATCGGGCGCGGGCATTCGCTTTCGGATTTCGAAGATGCGGTTGAGCGTGCCCATGCGGCAAACCTGATCGTGACGACCCATGTGATTCTCGGGCTTCCCGGCGAGACGATTAAGGATTTTCTGCGGACTGCGGAAGTCGTCCGCGACTTGAAAATCTCTGCGGTGAAGATTCACCCGCTGCATATCGTGCGAAATACTCGGCTTGCGGATTCTTTTGTACGAAATGAGTTTTCGCTTCTTTCTTTTGATGCTTACTGTGAAGCGGTTGCCGCCTTTATTCGGACTGTCGGGCGGGCTGTGGCTATCGAGCGGTTTAGCGGGGAAGCGCAGAATGAAATGCTGATCGCTCCCGATTGGTGTGGGGAAAGAAATCGGATTGTCCAGAGGGTGGAAGAGCTTTTGGCGGATCATTTTTAAAACGGGATGCGGAAGCTTAGTGAATAGTTGATAGTTAATAGTTGCTAGCCGGGAAAAATCAGAAGGCAGGAATTAGTTGTTTGGAGAAAAGTGAGACGTGGAACACGGTAAACGGGATGAGGGACGTTTGAGCGAACAGAAAATAACTCGCTGAACGTGTCATTGCCGGGCTTAGACCAGGCAATCTTTGCCAAGCTGTCACATTATCGGGCTTGACCCTGTCATTGTCGGGCATGGACCCGGCAATCCCTTGTCTGAAAACAGATTCCCGTGTCTGCGTCCGCCGCGGCGGACAAGCACGGGAATGACATGGGAAAGGAAAACTGGGGAATGACGGTAAGCAGAAAACAGTTCGCTTCGAATTTCCGCATCCCGAAAACTTTCACACGACCGTAGCCTTTTTCCAGCGACCGCTTTTTAACCGCCAGAAGTTTGCGCAGGACCTGTAGATTTCGTCACACGCCATGCCGAGCCAAAGCCCGACAAGGCCCAAGTCCAGAACAAATGCGAGAAAAAGCGTGGAACCAAGCCCGAGTGTCCACATCATCAGGCTTCCGAAGATGGCGGGGAACTTGGAATCGCCCGCCGCGCGCAAGGATGAAGTGAGAACGACATTTGCCGACTTGAACGGTTGCAGGATGACATCGCACCAGAGACACGCAGATCCCAATCGGATAACTTCCGGATTGTCCGTGTAGAGACGGAGCAGGTGCGGTCCCAGTAGAGCGACTACCAGGGCGACGATGAAGCCCGCGGAGCAGCTAGCGGCAAGGGACTGGGTCGTGCGGCGCATGGCTTTTTGGTAATCGTGCGCTCCGACGAGATGTGCCACGAGAATCTGGTTTCCGTTTCCAAGGCCTACGCCCAGGATGACGGCGAACATGGCAAAGTTTGCACTAAAGACGCGGGCGGTCACGGCGAGCGTTCCGAGGTGGACGACCATCGCAGTGATGAAAACCTGGAAGAGCTGGAAGCTGACCGGTTCCGCGGCGGCGGGAAGCCCGATGCGAATCCAGTCCCCGATGACTGCTCGGGATCGCCTTATATCGAGAACCTTTGTCCTGTGGTGGATTTTGTACCGCAAGACGCACCAGAGGATTCCGCTGGAAAACGCCCAGGAAAGAGCCGTGGCAAGTGCGACGCCTTCGACATGCATTTTAGGAAATCCGAACAGCCCGTTTAAAAAGACGATGTTCAGGCAGATGTTCAGCGCGATGGTGAGCGAATTCCCGATGAGATTCCAGATGGTAAGACCGTGCGTTGCGATGAGCGCGGTGAGCGTCGTTTGCAGAGCCCTGAAGACAAATCCGAAGCAGACGACCTGTAAAAATTCGATACCGTAGCGCGCAGTTTCGCCGGAAAGGCCTAGGGCGTGGACAATCCAACTGGAAGACGGCAGGATGAGGAGCGTCATCGCAATTCCCAAAAGCAGGCTTCCGACGATGACCATCGTAATGGTCGTGCGAGCGTGGCTGTTCGCATTTGCTCCGAGAAACTGCGAAGCGATGCTTGCGCCTGCCTGGGAAAAGGCCTGGATGGCCATGAAAATCGTGCCGAGTATCGGCATGAGCGCTCCGACGCCGGCTGCAGCGCTTTCGCTTGTCCGCGATAAAAACCAGCTGTCCATCATCGGCTGGAAAACACCGATTCCAAACGTGATGATAAGCGGCCAGGAGAGGCTCAAGATTCCGCGATCTTTGACGGTATCGGTCATGGTGAATCCTTTTGCTGTACAATTTAAAAGTTTGCGATGGGCTAGAATGGTAAACTTTGCGCAGAAACAAAAAGTCCCGGCTTTCGCCGGGACTTTTCCGAATCTAGGAACCAAAGGATTCGAAACTATTCCACCGTGATGAGCGTGAGCGTGTGCTTTCCGACCTTCACCGGCTTCGACAGATCGACAGTCTTCGCCTTCTTGGACGGATCGTTCGCCCAGCCTTCTTTCAGCTTCTCGGAAGATTTGTCGAGGGTCTGGATCTTCGCCTTGCCCTTGAATCCCGGGATGTCTAGCTTCATTTCGAAGTCGCTGTAGGGGCTCTTGTTCACGACGAGGAGAGACTTCTTCTTGCCGTTCACCGTGTAGTAGGTGGTGAGGAGAGCTTCTTCGTCACCGGAGATGGATGTCTTGTAGAGCTTACCGCGGAGAGCGTCGGAAGCCATCTGGAAAGCCCAGTAGCTCGGACGCGGGCAGTTCATGCATTCTTCGCCCGAACGTGTCAGGTAACCGTAGTCACCGCCTTCCGGAGTCATGTCGTTGTGGATGTCCCAGTATTGCGCGTTATCGACGTTTTCGGTGGCGAGCATACCGAGGTAGTCGGCGACAAAGAGACCGTTTTCGACAGCGATTGTCTGCGGACCCGGGTTGAAATCGACGGAGTTCCATTCAGTGAGCCAGAGCTCGATCTTGTTCTTCTTGTTGAACTGCTTCGTCCACTTGTCCACGGTCTTGTGGAGACGATCGTAGATCTTCGTGAGAGTCTGCGGCGAGGAGAGCATCGCGAAGTCGTTTTCTTCGCCGAAGTGCTGCGGATAGTGGTGGACGATGAGACCGTCAGCGATATCGCCGGTTTCCTTCAGGACCTTTTCGTTCCATTCGCCTTCGAGAACGCCGACGACAGCGACCTTGATGGTCGGATCGACTTTCTTCATGGCTTCGATGAACTTGCGGGCGCGCTTGCCGTAAATTTCACCGCCGTCCTTGCCGTACTTTTCGTAATACGGATGCCAGTTACCGTAGATTTCGTTGCCGATTTCCCAGTAGAGGATTCCGGCCTTCTTATCGACGTTCGTGTGCTTGACCCATGCCGCGGCTTCTTCCGGAGTTCCCGAACCGAAGTTCACGGTGAACATCGCGTTCGAACCGGTTTTCTTCAGCCATTCGAGGAATTCGTCCGTATCGACCATCCAGTCCTTGTTCGCGAGAATTTCGTGCCAGTGGTCGTCGTCGGCGCGGAGACCGCCCGGGTAACGGATGATGACGTGGTTGATACGCTTGGCGAATTCGGCGGTCTGGACCTTGAACTTCTTGTTGTCGAGCATGTCGCCATCCCAGAGGGCCGCGTTGATGCCGAACAGACCGTTCGAAATCTGCGGGTTCAGGACATCGCTTTCGCCCTTGACGACGACAGGGATGACCTTCGGACGTTCTTTCTGCTTGACCTCGCGGAGGTTCGTGAGCTTGATGTTATCGACTTCGAAGCCGCCTTCGGTGCCTTCTCCGCCCGGTTTGAAGTCGAGGCTGATGACGCCCTTCAGGTCAAAGACTCCGTTTTCCTTGGCGTCTGCCGGCTGGTAGTAGGGGAACTTGCCGAAGTTCTTGAACGGAACGAGGACCGTGGTGCGCCCCTTGGGAACGCCCGTGTTCGCAACGAAAATTTCATTGCCCGCATCGGAAACCTGTACGGTAATCGACTGCCATGCCTTTTCGGAATAGACGTCGAACATAATGCCCCAGTGCTTTGTCCAGTCACGGTCGGAAGCCGGGCGATTGTTCTTCTTCAGGTCGAGAACGATATCGACCCAGTCAGCCATGAGG
>JBNMGX010000041.1:0-11339 GCA_050872465.1 Hallerella sp. | reverse complement strand
CGACCGCATCGATTTCGTGCTGAATCGCGTCTCTTAGTTTCTTGTTGGAAATAAAGGCGTGGGCGATTTGCAGACCGGCGAGATTGAATGTCTTTGTCGGCGCTGTCACGGAAATGGTGATGTCCGAAATTTTTTCGGAAAGGGAGGCCATCATCAAGTGTTTCCCGCGAAAGATGAAGTCATTGTGGATTTCATCGCTCACGATGATGACATGATGCTTTAGGCAGATTTCGCCGATAGTTTCCAATTCTTTGCGGCTCCACACGCGGCTTACGGGATTGTGCGGATTGCAGAGGAAAAAAAGCTTGACATGGTTTTCCTGAATCTTCTTTTCAAAGTCGGAAAAGTCGATGAAATAACGCCCGTCTTCTTTTCGGATAAGATCGCTGCTGATTGTCTTTCGCCCGCTTGCCAGGATGAGTTCCCTGAAGTGCATATAGACAGGTTCCTGGATTAAAACGGCATCGCCTTTGCCGGTAAATGCGTTTACCGCCATTGCCAAGAGAAACATAACGCCGGGAGCCTTGATGACCCAATCGCTGCTCGAAATTTCAAATTGATGCCTGCGGGCGTAAAAATCTTTAATCGCTAGAAAGTAGTCCTCTTTCGCTTCGCTGTATCCGAAAATTCCGTGCTCGACTTGTTTTATTAAAGCGTCTTGGATGTAGGACGATGTTTGAAAATCCATGTCGGCAACCCAGAGAGGAATCAGGTCTTCTTTTTCCCCAGGCTTTAGGATTCCGCGTTCAACGGCAAAGTCCCATTTGAGGGAATGAGTGCCTCGGCGATTAATTTGTATGTCAAAGTTTAAATTGCGCTCAGTCATTTGGATTTCTCCTTTGATTTTTGAAAAGCGTTCCGCAAGTCTTGCAAGAGGTCCTTGATGTTTTCGATTCCGACGGAAAGCCGAAGAGTTTTATCGGTAATTCCGTTTTGGGCAAGAATTCTTTCGGGAACATCGACGTGTGTCTGCGTAATCGGGTAGGTGATAAGGCTTTCGACTCCGCCGAGGCTTTCGGCAAATTGAATCAGCTGTACATTCTGCAGAATGGAAAGTGCGATTTCCTTGCTTTGAACTTGAAAGGTAATCATGGAACCAAAGCCGCGCACTTGCTTTTGGAGAATCTGAAATCCAGGGTGACATTCTAATCCGGGATAGATGACTTGGGAAATTTCTTTTTGTCTCAGAAGGAACTTGGCGATTTGAAAGGCGTTTTCCTGGGCGCGTTCCATGCGAATGCCGAGCGTCTTGAGACCGCGTAAAATCAGCCAGGAATCAAACGGGGCGAGGCCAGCTCCGGTTGTCTTGATAAGGAACCGGAGTTTTTCTTCGATGTCTCTGCGGTTTGTAACGAGGAATCCGGCGAGAGTGTCGTTGTGCCCACCGAGATACTTTGTGCCGCTGTGAACGACAATGTCTGCGCCGAGTTCTAGCGGGTTTTGAAAATAAGGCGAAAGAAACGTGTTATCGACAATCAGGAGAATTCTGTGTTTCTCGGCGATGTGCGCATATTTTTCGATGTCGTAAACATGCATCATTGGATTTGTCGGTGTTTCCAGGTAAATCGCCTTTGTGCGTTCGGTGATAAAGTTTTCGACATTTTCCTTGGAAAAATCGATTAGCGAAATTTGTTGTCCGTTCTTTTTGGAGACATGTTCAAAAAGCCGGATGCTTCCACCGTAAAGATCTGTATCGGCGATGATTTGATCTCCGGGTTCAAAAATTTCAAAGAGAAGTGAAATCGCAGCCATTCCCGAAGACAAGGCGAATGCGGATGAGCCGTGCTCTAACGATGCGACGATTTTTTCAAGGTGTTCGCGCGTGGGATTCTGGAGTCTCGAATAGTCAAATCCTGTGGATTTTCCGACCGCAGGGTGGGCGAACGTTGCGGTTTGATAAATGGGATAGCTGATGGATCCGAAATGAGTTTGTGTACAATCAAACGGGTCCTTTTCGAGGTGAATGCATTTTGTGTCGATACATCGGGACATTTGAAATTCCTTGTTAAAAAAATCACAGGTTCTCCGTTGGTGGAAAGCCTGCGATTTTCAGAGGTGTATTACTTGTTCAGAAACAGATATTCGAGCGTATCCGTTTGAATCCGGATTCCTTTTTCGTGGGCATAGAGAGCGAGAAGCGAGCTTCCGACGCCGGCGGCTCCGTCATAGAGGCCCGTGTAGGTTTCGACGAAATTCGGGAGCTTTCTCGTCCAGGCGGCGTACCAGCGACGACCCTTTTCATCGAGAAATGAATCGCCGAGAAGCTTGTCTGCGGTGAGTTTAGCCTGTTGGATATAGGAATCATCGAGCAACGCTTCGGCGGTTTTTACAAAGTGTGTGAGAAGCCCCGGCGCTCCGCAGCAAAGGCAATAGCTGTTCCAGTAGCCTGGCGAATGAATGAGTGGCGCTCCGGTTTTGAGAATGCCGTCGGTGAGAAGTTTCACCCAGGAAAGGTTTTTTGTGTCGCCTGTAACATCGAAAAGTTTTCGGAAAAGGATGGTCGTGCCGACGGGACCGTGGCAAGTCGAGAGGTAGTAGAAATCGTGGAAGCTTCCTTTTTCGGGATTGTAGAGATATGGAATGAGCGCGCCGTTTTCGTTGCCTTCAACGATTGCGGAAAGAAATTCGACAACCTGTCTTGCCTTGTCGAGATACGTTTCTTCCTTGGTTTCTTCGTAGAGGAGAGCGTTGAGGTAGGCGTTTCCGGCGGCACCGTGCGAAAAATTCGGAAATACGGTTTCCTTGGATTTCCACCCGACGAGCGTAAGATCCACATTTTTGTAATAGATGCCTCCGACTTTAGCCGGAACGATTCGCGTGTCCGTAAATGCAACGACTTTTCTGGCTGCTTCCAGATATTTTTTCTCTCCTGTCTTGCGATAGACATAGAGGAAGAAAAATCCGTAGGAGCCGTCAGCCATTAAGTCCGATTCGGAACTCCAGTGAAGAATTTTTCCATCATCCTTTCCGGCGGAAATGGCATCGTCTGCGGTCTTTACCAGAAACTCGCGGTAACGCGCTTCGTGTGTGATTTCGTAAAGCTGTTCCAGAAAAATGCCTTCTCCGGCTGGAGCCGCATAGACGCTTGTTCCCCAGCCTTTGACCGGCCAGACACCGCCATCGTTTCCTTCGAGAACATTTCTGAAAAAAGCAGGACCTTCGTAAGTGTTCAAAATGTATTCGGCTGCGTCTTTGGCTTCTTGCAGATATTTTGAATCTTTTGTAACCTCGTAAAGCTGGAGAAAAAACTGCCCGATTCCCGCAGAACCCGCGTAAATGCTTTTGGGTGTGATGATGAGATCGCCCTTGTACTCGTTTCCGGGTTCCGGGCTTACTTTCCAGTATTTTCCCTGCGGCGTGACGACTTCGTTTGTCTTTAAATACTGGACGATTTGGCAGCAATTTCCCAAAAGGCTTTCCGCGGAAACTTGGGATTGCAGGTGACGGGAAAAGCGTTGAACATCAACGGAGCGAAGAGCGCAACGGTTGAACTATTTGATATGGAAGGTCGCCCAGTGTTCCTTGCGAAGAATGCAAGCGGAGTCCTTTCGGTGAAAAATTTGCCGAGCGGACTGTATGTGGCGCGCGTTCGGGCAGATTCTAGAAGCATCACCCGGCGGATTGTTCTCAAGTAGTTTCTGCTGGGCGCAAAATTTCAATTCTCTCGACTTGTTTTAACGAAAAGGTTCTGGATGTGAAATCTGGACCTTTTTGTTTTAACTCGAAAACTTTGATTCTTCGAACAATTCTGTAAAAGTTTTCGCCAATTTTCTGACGATTCGTACATTTTTGTCTATATTTGCCTAAGTTTAACCCTCTTGAAGTGGAAAGTAGATGGCTGCATTTTTGAATAGGCTCGGATGTTCGCATGACGCTTGGCATGTCGCCTGTTTTCCTATTTCCCGTTTCAAGTTTTTCCGTTTTTGTTTTTTGAATGTCGAACTTTTTTGTTCGGCATTTTTTTTGACATTCAATTTCCTTGGGAGGTTATATGAAGATCGAAGGCATCGATAAGGTTTTGATTATCGGCTCGGGTCCGATTGTTATCGGGCAGGCTTGCGAATTTGACTATTCGGGAACGCAGGCATGCAAGGCTTTGCGCGAGCAGGGCTACAAGGTCGTGTTGGTGAATTCCAACCCGGCGACGATCATGACGGATCCCGTGATGGCGGATGCGACTTATATTGAACCTCTCAATCTGCATCGTTTGGAACAGATTATCGAAAAGGAGCGCCCCGATGCGCTGCTCCCGAATCTGGGTGGGCAGACGGGATTAAACCTTGCCAGTGCGCTTTCGAAGGCGGGAATCCTCGACAAGTATGGCGTGAAAGTTATCGGGGTGAACCTGGATGCGATTGAACGCGGGGAAGACCGCGAGATTTTTAAGGAGACGATGCAAAAGCTCGGCATCGATACGCCGCGCTCCGGTATTTGCCACACGGTCGAAGAGGCGGAAAAAATCGCAGGCGAAATCGGGTATCCGGTGGTCGTGCGTCCAGCCTATACGATGGGAGGCGCAGGAGGCGGGTTCTGCTATAACGTGGAAGAACTTCGGAACATCTGCGGAAACGGACTGGAACTTTCGATGACGCACCAGTGCTTGATCGAAGAATCGATTCTCGGCTGGGAAGAGCTCGAAGTCGAAGTGGTCCGCGATTCCAAGAACCAGATGATTGCGATTTGCTTTATCGAAAACATCGACCCGGTCGGCGTCCATACGGGGGATTCCTTTTGCGCTGCGCCTTTCCTCACCATCGACAAGGCTTTGGAAGAACGCCTCAAGCGTGACGCCTTTAAGATTGTGGAATCCATCGGCGTGATTGGCGGAACGAACGTCCAGTTTGCGCACAACCCGAAGAATGGCCGTGTTGTAATCATCGAAATCAATCCGCGGACGTCGCGCTCCTCGGCCCTTGCCTCCAAGGCGACGGGATTCCCGATCGCACTGATTTCCGCAAAGCTCGCTTCTGGCATGACGCTCGACCAGATTCCGTATTGGCGGGACGGGAGCCTTGAAAAATATACGCCGTCGGGCGATTACGTCGTCCTGAAATTTGCGCGCTGGGCGTTTGAAAAGTTCCGCGGAGTCGATGACCAGCTCGGCACCCAGATGAAGGCTGTCGGCGAGGTGATGGCCATCGGCAAGACTTACAAGGAAACGCTCCAGAAGGCGATTCGCGGTCTTGAAAACGGTCGGTCGGGTCTCGGCTTTGCCAAGGATTTCAACAGAAAATCGAAGGATGAGCTTTTGAACATGCTGCGGACGCCGTCTAGCGAACGTCATTTCCAGATGTATGAAGCTCTCCGCAAGGGCGCGACCATCGAAGAAATTCACGCGGTGACTTTCGAAAAGACCTACTTCATCCTTCAAATGAAGGAACTTGTTGAACTCGAAGAGGAAATGCTCAGGACGCCGGGGACGATGCCTGCCGACGATCTTCTTGTCCGAGCGAAAAAGGATGGTTTTAGCGACAAGTACATTGCAAAAATTTTGGGAATCCGGGAAAAGGATGTTCGGAAGAAGCGGACGGAGCTAGGCGTTGTCGAAGGCTGGTGCGCGGTTCCGGTGAGCGGCGTGGAAAACCAGTACTACTACTACAGCACCTACAACTGCAAGGACGAATCTACCGCTTCCACGAACCCGAAGAAGATCATGATTCTTGGTGGTGGCCCGAACAGAATCGGTCAGGGTATCGAATTCGACTACTGCTGCTGCCACGCTGCAATGGCTCTCCGCAAAATGGGTTACGAAACCATCATGGTGAACTGCAACCCCGAAACGGTTTCTACCGACTACGATACCTCCGACAAGCTCTACTTCGAACCGGTCAGCCTCGAAGACGTTCTCCAGATTTACCATAAGGAAAAGCCGGCTGGCGTCATCGTGCAGTTCGGTGGCCAGACTCCGCTGAACATCGCCCGCGCACTCTCCGACGAAGGCGTCAAGATTCTCGGTACCAGCATCGACTCCATCGATATCGCCGAAGACCGCGACCTGTTCCGCAAGATGATGGACCAGCTCGGCATCCCGATGCCGGAAAGCGGCATGGCCACGAACATCGACGAAGCCCTCGCTTGCGTCAAGCAGATCGGCGGCTACCCGGTGATGATCCGTCCGAGCTTTGTACTCGGAGGCCGCGGCATGGAAGTCATCTACGACGAAAACATGCTTCGCGAATACGTGGCGAAGGCCGTGGGCGTGACCCCGGATCGTCCGCTCCTCATCGACCGCTTCCTCCACAACGCTCTCGAATGCGAAGCTGACGCCCTCTCCGACGGCGAACACGTTTACATCCCGTCCGTGATGGAACACGTGGAACTTGCCGGTGTCCACTCCGGTGACTCCGCCTGCATTATCCCGCCGGTGACCATCACGAAGGAAAACTTGGCGACCATCAAGGATTACACCAGGAAGATTGCTGAAGCCCTCCACGTTTGCGGCCTCATGAACATGCAGTACGCTATCGAAGACGGCAAGGTGTTCGTGCTCGAAGCGAACCCGCGTGCAAGCCGTACGGTGCCTCTGGTCTCCAAGGTTTGCAACACCCAGATGGCCCGCCTCGCGACCCGCCTGATGCTCGGTGCCAAGCTCGAAGACCTCAAGCTCAAGGACAAGAAGTTCAACCACCACGGCGCCAAGGAAGCCGTGTTCCCCTTCGACAAGTTCCCGAAGGTGGACCCGGTTCTCGGCCCCGAAATGCGCTCCACCGGCGAAGTCCTCGGCCTCTCCGACGACTACGCCCTCGCTTACTACAAGAGCCAGGAAGCTGCAGGTTCCTTCCTCCCGAACGAAGGTGCCGTGCTGATTAGCCTCTCCGATAAGGTTAACTTGTCTGAACAGGCCATCGAAATCGGCAAGGAATTCCAGAAGCTCGGCTTCAAGATCTACGCCACCGAAGGCACCGCCAAGTTCTACGAAGCTGCCGGTGTCAAGTGCGAAGTGGTGAACAAGATCGCCGAAGGTCGCCCGAACGTTCTCGACATCATCCTGAACAAGCAGGTGAACCTCATCATCAACACGCCGTGGGCAAAGCGCGACGCCATCAAGGACGAAAGCGCTATCCGCAAGGCCGCCATCAAGTACAAGGTCCCGTACATCACGACCCTCGCCGGTGCCTACAACACCGTCAAGGGCATCGCCGCCGCCCGCAACGGCCACGGTGCTGTGAAGAGCCTGCAGGAGTACCACGCAAGCATCGAAGAGATCTAAGGATTAGGGGAGAGGGGAAAGCCTTCCCCCTCGCTTCAGCCCCGACCCGCCCTTATAATCACGCGCACTCTTATGAGTGCGCGTTTTCTGTATAACCCGCCCTAGTCGGGTCTTCCGCTACCCCTTCTAACGGGCGCTCAAACGCCAGCCTGCCCTGAATAGAAAAATACCCTATCGTTGTGACAGGGTGATTTGTTTTTAACACAATTATGTTGTGTTGTTGAATTTGATGGCTCTGCTAATCCAGGTGTTTTTTGAGATACTTGTTAAAATGTTCTACTAGCTCTTTGTCGCTCATTTTGGGACGCCACATAAAGTAATTTTTGTCAAACTTGTCAAACCAAAAAGCGATTTCTCTATTGCGTTTTGGGTCGCGTGTTATATCGCCCTCAAAAACCACCCAAAATGGTAAAATGTCATTGCAGGTTATTTTGCTAGTTTCCCGATAAACCTTCATTAAACCGGGAGTGAATAGTTTACATAGTCTTTCATGTGCATTTCCTCGTCCGGCGCTTGGTTCTTTGCCTTCAACCCAACCGTCTTGTCTTTTTATTTCTCCAAATAAAATTTTGCCCGTTTTCTTATTACAAATAGCGAAATCAGGAGAAATGCCCCATCCTCTTTTTTGAGCCGTTTCTACAGCTTTGTTGTTAGGAGTGAATATTTCGGATAAATCTTTTTTTGATAATTTTACTTTTTCATATAAATGTTTAAAGTTTGATGGATGGTCGATGACCTCGTAAAGATTTTCATCTAACCCTTTACGCAAAGCTGCGATAAGATTTTTCTCGGCTTTACCGGCTTTTCCTTTGGGACCAGACTCAGTTTGCCAGTTTTCTCTATTTTGCAACTCTTTTTTTGCCATGTTATGTTCTCCGTTTATAGTCCTTTAAACAGCTCTTCTAGTGATACGCCGAGTCCTTTGGCGATTTTACTTATGTTGTTGATGGAAATGTTTCTTTTCCCAGCTTCGACAGAGGCGTAGTAGGTTCGATCCATGTCAATTGACAATGCAAATTTTTCTTGACTAAGCCCTTTGGCGTTTCGAAGCTCTTTAATTCGAGTTCCAAATAGTGATTCTATCATGACAATCCTTTTTTTCTATATTTAATATTGTATGCTTATAAAGCAACGGACTATGAGCAACAATTTTGGATGGTGAAAAAATATGAATAAAAGAATAACGGCATATTCACTATACAGTGTTCAGCAAAAAGAACGTATTCGTATTAATCCATTGGAAGACATTTATCCAAAACTACCCTCAAAGAAGTATCAGGTAATATATGCTGATCCTCCATGGGATTATGGTGGTAAAATGCAATATGACAAATCCGTAATAAAGGATGAAAATGTTGGATTTGAAAGAAAAATTTTTTTGAGTTCTGCCGAATTTAAGTATCCGACCTTAAAAATGGAACAGCTTAAAGAATTAGATGTAAAATCAATTGCGGCTGATGATTGTATTTTGTTTATGTGGACAACTGGTCCTCAGTTGGCCAATTCTGTTGAGCTTGGTGAAGCTTGGGGCTTTGAATATAAGACGGTCGCTTTTGTTTGGGACAAAATGGTGCATAATCCTGGACGTTATACACTAAGCCAAACAGAATTTGTATTGGTTTTTAAGAAAGGCCGTTTCCCTCAACCAAGAGGTGCAAGAAATATTAGGCAGATGGTTTCTATTCACAGGGGAGACCATAGCGTAAAGCCTGTGGAAGTTATTGATGGAATAACAAAAATGTTTCCGCAGCAGGAAAAGATCGAGTTGTTCGCTCGAAATAATTATTTTGGATGGGATAATTGGGGATTAGAAATACCTGAGAGTAAAATAGATATATCAACAGGATTGATTCCCCAAAAAGAAGATCAAATAGCATTAAATCTTTAATTTTGCATTTGTTTCTTTGCGTTAGGGATAGTGACCCCTTGGGGCGAAGACTTGCGGGAAGTTCTTTCTTGATGTTATCGGGAGCAAGGCTTCGTTTTATGAGATTGGACGGGAACGGAGTGAGCCGGACAACCCATAAAATATAGCCCGACCGCACATATATGTGCGGGAACGCCCAAAGAAGAAAACACCCGCACGGTGTCTCTGGTCTCCAAGGTTTGTAACACGCCCGTGAGCCGTAGGCGACTCGTCTTAACGAGTCGTCGGAGGCGAGAGTGAGGCTGAATGCCGAACGGTCTCCACAGGCCCGCCTCGCGACCCGCCTGATGCTCGGTGCCAAGCTCGAAGACCTCAAGCTCAAGGACAAGAAGTTCAATCATCACGGTGCCAAGGAAGCTGTGTTCCCGTTCGACAAGTTCCCGAAGGTGGACCCGGTTCTCGGCCCCGAAATGCGCTCCACGGGTGAAGTGCTCGGTCTCTCTGACGACTACTCCCTCGCTTACTACAAGAGCCAGGAAGCCGCAGGTTCTTTCCTCCCGTCCGAAGGCGCTGTGCTCATCAGCCTTTCTGACAAGGTGAACCTCTCCGAACAGGCGATTGAAATCGGTAAGGAATTGAAGAAACATCTTCGCCTCGGCAATGCCCGTGCAAGCACGGTCGCTGCTCTCGGCTTGCGATGTTTTCCAGAAGCTCGTTGTAATCAAGGACGACAAATGCTAAGGGCGAGTGAAGCAGGACTGCTTGCAGGCCTATTTCCGAGCCCCGCATTTGGGACTCGAAGAGTCCAAAGCGCTATCCGCAAGGCGCCATCAAGAGTGAGCGAGGTGAGTGTCGCACAAAAATGCTCGCATTTTTGTATGACCGAACCGAAGCCACGGACGCGAAGCGTCAACTACAAGGTCCCGTACATCACGACCCTCGCCGGTGCCTACAACACCGTCAAGGGCATCGCCGCCGCAAGGAACGGACATGGTGCTGTGAAGAGCCTGCAGGAGTACCACGCAAGCATCGAAGAAGTGTAATTTAGACGAGAGAACGCTGCGTCGCTTCGCGACTCGCTACAGACGAGAGACGAAAGAAGACGCAGTGTCATCCTGAGCGAAGGGCGTAGCCCGAAGTCGAAGAATCCAGACCAGCGTTTGTCATTGCGAGAGGCGGATAGCCCCGAAGCAATCACTAACAAGCGTGTCAAGACATTCAAAGGACTGCTGCAATGCAGTCCTTTTTGTATAAAGGGGAAAGCCTTCCCCTCGCTTCTGTTTCGCCAGGCTAAAGGCTGTATAAAGGTTGGTGAGCCTGTCGAACCATCCGCTACCCCTTCTAGCGGGTGCTCAAACGCCGCACCCGTAACGCCTGGGCTTACCCCGCCTACCCGCCCTAAAATGCAAAAGGACCTCAGCTTTATTGCTGAGGTCCTTTTATCATACTTGAAAAAGATTATTTCGAAACGAACTTGTTGACGAATTCCTTCGGAGTCATTACAGACAATGCGGAATTGCTGTAATCGGAAGTGTTGCGAGTGATGATACAGTCGAACCGGTGATGTTCTGCAACGGAATTTTGAACGGCATCTTCAAAATCTTCCCATCCGCTATCGAGAGCCGCCCAAATGTCGACTTCTGATACGGAAGAAACATGGACAATTTGGAGTAGGTTGCGAAGAAGCTGTTTTGTTAAGGACGGTTTCTTCAATTCCTTTTGTGCGATATAATAGATATCCGTAATTGCGGAAGCTGAAATGAATTCTTGGATATCGTCTGATGCTGCCTTGAGAACTGCTGCCGATTCGTTCACATGGGCGGTTCTATTCAGCAGAACATCCAGAACAACATTGGTGTCAACCATTATCTGCATACTTTTCGAGTCTCTCCGAACGATAATCTTCTAGGGACTTTCCTGTATTGGGAATAGCACCAATAAGCGAATCAACGAGATCCGCCTTTGCACTCTTTTTTTCAGAGGACGATACAACTGTATATGCGATAACAACCTCCTGCCCAGCTTCAAGCCGAACAGGTGGTTTTAGCACAATCTGCTGTCCATCGAAAAATCCTTTTGCTGTTGCAATCATGGCTTTACTCCGATAACGTTCCTTCTAAATATACCTTTTTACACGCTCAAAAAGCAACCCCATTCCAAGTTGGAATAGCCTTTCCTCTTTACTTATTGGCCAATAAGTAAAGAGGAAAGGCTATTCCAACTTGGAATGGGGTTGCTTTTTGAGCGTGTAAAAAGGTATAT
>JBNMGX010000040.1:0-11895 GCA_050872465.1 Hallerella sp. | reverse complement strand
TATCGGTACAAGGTTCCTCTCGATATGTGCAGTTTTTTCGAAAGTTCGCTTTTTGAAATTCCCGTGGCCAAGCTTTTCTTGATGAGATTTTTGTTCTGCAGGCAAGTCTTGTTTTGCCGGGAGTTTTTTCGTCCGAGCGGCCTGCCAAGAACCGTTCCTTCCGATTTTTTCCTTGCCAAGGCTTCTTTTGTTCTCTGGCTTATCAGATTTCGTTCAATTTCCGCGGAAAGTCCAAAGGCGAATGCGAGAACCTTGCTTTGGATATCGTCGCCTAATCGGTAGCTGTCTTTAATCGTCCAGACGCGGCATCCTTTGTTCAGACAGATATTTAAAATTTCCATAATCATGAAGAGGCTACGTCCAAGCCTAGAAAGTTCCGCGCAGACAATCAGGTCTCCGTCGTTTGTCTTTTCCAAAAGTTTTCCGAGTTCCCGTTTGGTATAATTCTTGGTTCCGCTGATGGTTTCTTCAATCCAACCATCGATTTTAAGCTTTTGCTTTTTTGCAAAACGGGAAATTTCAAACCGCTGGTTTTCGACGGACTGCTTGTCGGTGCTGACGCGAATGTATCCGTAGATCATTTCACCACTTTACCCGTTGTGGCGCTCTACGCAAGTGCTCAAAGGCCTTTACCTCATAGTGGTCCTGCCTCCGGAAAGTCCTTCGGCGAATACTTGGCAGAGAGTTTGACTTGCCGCCCCGTTAGAACTGCTGTCGGGCGGATGAATGCAATACTTCCATAAGATACAAAGTCAGTGTTTGAAGGGCAAGCGAGATTCACGAAAAAAAGAAATATTATCCACATTGCTCTTGGAAAATTTACGGAAAAGAAAATAAAGTTGAGGTTCGTGATGAAAAGCGAACTGCTTTGCGACCGGATACGATCATGCTTTTGAATGATGACATCTTTATTCTCGATGCGAAGTATTATCGATATGGCGAAGCGGAAATGGAAAAAAAATTTTTGCGAAATCCTAAAATGCTTCCCGGGACAGGTTCTATCGTGAAGCAGATTGCCTATGCGGAATTTATCGAAGCTAGGCAAAAGGGACAATCGGGAAAATATCCGAAAGGGAAAATTTTTAATGCGTTTATCATGCCGTATGCTTCTTGTAAAAATGATTTAGAAAATTATGCGCTGGAAAATATCGGCTATGCCTCTTGCGATTGGTGCGATACCGGAGAGGAAAAATTATACAACAAAATTTACGGCATCCTTTTGGATGTCCGCGCCTTGATGCATCGTCACCCGATGAAGTCTGGTTCGGATATCGCAGAGTTGGCGAATGTAATTTGCGATTCTTGAGATGATGAAAATTTGTGCAATATAGCCTTTTGTGGATTTTTTTATCCTTTAAAAGTTTCCCAAACCTTTGAAAAGCTATTTTTGGGAAAAGTTTCAAAATTTTCAAGGTAGCCTTTATGATGATTCTTCGCGGTTCTCCTGCGCTTTCCTCCTTCCGGGAGCAGAAGCTCCTTGCCGATTTCAAGGCGGCGTCCCTTCCGGTAAAGGACATCTATGCGGAATATGTCCACGTTGTCGATTTGGAATCCGAACTTTCGCCAGAGAAAAAAGGCACGCTCGAAAAGCTCCTGACCTACGGACCTTTGCGCGAATCGCGGGAACCCGAGGGAACGCTCTTTGTCGTGGCTCCGCGTCCGGGGACCATCAGCCCGTGGAGTTCCAAGGCGACGGATATCGCCCACATTTGCGGGCTTTCCGAGGTGAAGCGGATCGAACGCGCGGTCGCCTACTATATCGATTTTAACGGAGCCGTTACGGAAGCGGTTTCGAAAGAAGTCAAGGCGAAAATTCACGACCGGATGACGGAAAAGGTTTTCCCGGCGCTCCATCTGCTCGATGTGCTCTTTATGCACGATGCGCCCAAGAAGCTCGTGGAAGTCCCCATTATGACCGAAGGTCGAAACGCCCTGGTCCGCGCGGACAAGGAAATGGGACTTGCGCTTTCTCCGGCGGAAATCGACTACCTGGTCGAAAGCTTTACCGCGCTCAAGCGGAACCCGACCGACGTGGAACTTTACATGTTCGCGGAGATGAATTCCGAGCATTGCCGGCACAAGGTCTTCGGGGCGGAATGGACGATCGACGGCGAAAAGAAGGACCTGTCGCTCTTCCAGATGATCAAGAACACGTACAAGCTCCATTCGACGAATATCCTTTCGGCGTACAAGGATAATGCTGCGGTGATGAACGGGGCGAAGAAGGCGGGGCGTTACTATGCGGACCCGACGACGAACAAGTATGGTTGGCACGAAGAGGCGATTCCCATCTTGATGAAAGTGGAGACGCACAACCATCCGACGGCGATTTCCCCGTTCCCGGGAGCCGCGACAGGAAGCGGCGGCGAAATCCGCGACGAAGGTGCGACGGGCCGCGGATCGAAGCCGAAGGCGGGGCTTACGGGCTACAGCGTTTCGAACCTGAAAATTCCGGGTTACGAGCAACCGTGGGAAAAGGATTTTGGAAATCCTTCGCGCTTAGCTTCTCCGCTCGATATCATGATCGAAGGCCCGCTCGGAGGTGCCGCGTTCAACAACGAATTTGGTCGTCCGAACATTCTCGGCTACTTCCGTATGTTCGAGGAAGAAGTCCCTTCGTCAAAGGGCAAGGAAGTTCGCGGATACCACAAGCCGATTATGCTCGCCGGCGGTCTCGGAAACATCAAGGAAGAATTTATCGCGAAGGGGCACATCAATCCGGGCGACGCGCTGATTGCGCTCGGCGGATCTGCGATGCTTATTGGTCTTGGTGGCGGGGCGGCGAGTTCGGTCACCAGCGGAAGTGGTAACGAGGATCTCGATTTCGCGAGCGTCCAGCGGGGAAACCCCGAAATGCAGCGCCGTTGCCAGGAAGTGATCGACCGCTGCTGGGCGCTTGAAAAGGACAACCCGATTTCGTTCATCCACGATGTGGGCGCAGGCGGACTTTCGAACGCCTTCCCGGAACTGGTAAGCGACGGCGGACTCGGCGGAACGTTTGAACTCCGGAAAGTCCCGAACGACGAACCGGACATGAGTCCGTATGAAATCTGGAGCAACGAGTCTCAGGAACGTTACGTGATAGCGGTCCCGCAGGAAAGGATGAAGGTCTTTGACGAAATTTGCAAGCGCGAACGTTGTCCGTATGCGGTCGTGGGAACGGCTGTCAAGGAACGGCAATTGAAGCTGACCGATTCGCATTTTGGGAACACGCCGGTGGATATGCCGCTCGACGTTCTTCTCGGAAAGCCTCCCCGGATGATCCGGAACAACCGCTCCGAGAAACGTCCGCTCGCTCCGATTTCGACTTTGAATTCCCGGACGATTGCGGAAATCGCTAAGCGCGTCCTCGCAAGTCCGAGCGTTGCCGACAAGACGTTCCTGATTACGATTGGCGACCGTTCCGTGACCGGCATGATCGCTCGCGACCAGATGGTCGGGCCGTGGCAGGTTCCTGTGGCGGATGTCGCCGTGACGACCGCGACGCTTGATAGCTACGAAGGCGAAGCGATGAGTATCGGCGAGCGCGCCCCGGTTGCGCTGATTTCTCCGGCGGCGAGTGCCCGGATGGCTGTTGCCGAGGCTCTCACGAATATGGCCGCAGCCCGTATCGACGACATGGGGCGGATTAATTTGTCTGCAAACTGGATGGCTTCTCCCAATTACGAGGGCGACGGTGCGGACCTTTACGAGGCGGTGCAGTCCATCGGGATGGAACTCTGCCCGGAACTCGGGATTACGATTCCGGTCGGAAAGGATTCGATGAGCATGAGCACCGTCTGGGAAGACGAAAAGGGAAAGCACAACGTGACCGCTCCTATCTCGGTTGTCATCAGCGCGTTTGCTCCTGTTTCCGATGCCCGCGGAACGCTCACCCCGATGCTCCAGCGGAAAAATTCCCGTTTGCTTCTCATCGACCTTTCCCGCGGAAAGAACCGCATGGGCGCATCGATCGCAGCCCAGGTCTTCTGCGAACTCGGAAATGCCGCTCCGGATGTCGATAGCGCAAAGGAACTCCGTGCGTTTTTCGAAACGATCCAGAAGCTTAACCGCGAAGGGAAAATCCTCGCTTACCATGACAAGTCGGATGGTGGTCTCTTTGTAACGGCTCTGGAAATGGCGTTTGCTGGCCATGTCGGCGTTTCCCTGGACATCTCCGCTCTTCCTGGAACCGATATCGAAAAGCTCTTCAACGAGGAACTCGGTGCGGTAATCCAGGTCGCGGATGAAAATGTTTTGGCGGTGAAGGAAACCTTTGCCGCGGCAGGCTTGGATGGTACCGTAAGCGATATCGGAACGCTCAACGATTCGTACAAATTCATCGTCGGAGACTATGCGGAAGATCTTTCGGATTTGCGCGCCATTTGGAGCGATACGACTCGCCGAATCGCAAAGCTCCGCGACAATCCCGAATGTGCGGAAAGCGAATACCGGTTGAAGCTCGAACAGGACGATCCGGGAATTTCTCCGAAGCTTACGTTTGATGTCCGCGTGAAAAAGGATTATGCGAGCCGTCCGAAAATGGCGATTCTCCGCGAGCAGGGAATCAACGGCGAAGTTGAAATGGCGGCGGCTTTTGACCGTGCCGGTTTTGAATCCATCGACGTCCACATGACCGACATCCTTTCCGGGAAAATTTCCTTGCGGGAATTCCGGGGGCTTGTCGCCTGTGGCGGATTCAGTTACGGTGACGTTCTCGGCGCTGGCGAAGGCTGGGCGAAGAGCATCCTCTTTAATGAAAAGGCCCGAAAGGAATTCGAAGCGTTCTTCCATCGCGAGGATACGTTCACGCTCGGCGTCTGCAACGGTTGCCAGATGGTTTCGAACCTGAAGGACTTGATTCCGGGAACGGAACATTGGCCGCGTTTCGTGCAGAACACTTCGGAACGTTTCGAAGCGCGTTTCGTGAGCCTTAAGGTCGAAGAGACGCCCGCTGTGCTGCTCAAGGGAATGGCCGGTTCCGTGCTCCCGATTGCCGTGGCGCATGGAGAGGGTCGTGCGGAATTTGCAAGCCGAGAAGCTGCCGAAGCCTGCCTGAAAACGGGTCTTGTGAGCCTCCGCTATGTCGATGGCAAGCACGCTTACACCGAACGTTATCCGCTGAACCCGAACGGTTCTCCTTTCGGAATCACGGGTCTCACGAGCAAGGACGGTCGCGCGCTCATCATGATGCCGCACCCCGAGCGCGTATTCCGCACCGTGCAATACAGCTGGCATCCGGCGGACTGGGGCGAAGACGGTCCGTGGATGAAGCTTTTCCGAAACGCTCGCGAGTTTGTGGGCGACAAAGGCTAATTCAAACCAAAAGCTTGTAAATAAAACGTCTCGGTTTATGCCGGGGCGTTTTTTTTTTTGCGGGATTTGATGTGGAAAGCTCTATTTTTTTTTACTTGATTTTTTTTTGTTCGGAATAATATGTATATTATTGATGTTATTTGTGTTGTTATTGTTCCGAATGAGAGGCTGGCATGATGTCTAACAAACCGATAAGCTACGTTGTCGAAGATTCTTCCTACATGTCCGTGGGAGAGGCGGCCTATCGCTGGAATTTGAGCGATCGTCGTGTTCGCTACCTTTGCGAGCAGGGTAAAATCGATGGCGTAACCCGTAAGGGACGCAGTTACAGAATTCCGAAAGGGGCCATCAAACCGTTGGACGGTCGTGAAAATCGCTGGCTCGACATCCCCAAAAATTTCAGGGAAATGTTTTTCCGCGTGGATTCCCGGAAGCGGGAACTGGACCGCCGTCGTCCCCTGACCGCGGGCGAGCTGGCGCGTCTCCGCGACGATTTCACCATCCGCTATACATACAATTCCAATGCTATCGAAGGAAATACGCTGACCCTTTCCGAGACGCGTTTGGTTTTGGAAGGCGTTACTATCGATCAAAAACCTTTGAACGATCATTTGGAGGCCGTTGGACATCGCGACGCTTTTCAGTATATGTTGACCTTGGTCTCGGAAGATGTACCTTTGACGGAATGCATCATCAAGGAATTGCATTCCCTAGTCTTGATGGACCGTCCAAACGACAAGGGCGTTTACCGTCGGATTCCCGTGATGATTTCCGGAGCGACCCATACGCCTCCGCAACCGTATCTGGTACAGCCGCAGATGGAACAGTTGGTGATAGCTTTCAACGACTCAAAAAATCACATTCATCCGTTGCAGCGTATTGCGAAATTCCATCTGGATTTCGAAGGCATTCATCCCTTTATTGATGGAAACGGACGCACGGGCCGCCTGTTGCTGAATTTTGCGCTGATGCGGGCTGGCTATCTTCCCATCGATATTAAGTTTACGGACCGCCGACGCTATTACGCTGCCTTTGAGGCTTATTACGCCCAAGGCGAAATCTCTCCCATGGTAGAATTGGTGACCGGCTATGAAGATGAAGCTCTTGGAGAACGCCTTGCGATTTTGGCGATGTGAAGCTTGATATCGTTGCCCGTAATATTTTCTCGGGGAAATTTTCTGAAGGAAATCGTTTTTGTGCGATTGAAGTGCTCGCGCTTTATTTCACGCTGGCGAATGCGCTGATTTTTTAGTCCATTTCAAATTTTATATTTTATCCCCGTATGCCCGACTTTTCGCAAACGCCGCAAATGATATCGCTGCCGAAGATCCTCGATGACCGGGGAAATCTGAGCTTTATCGAGTCGGAGCATCACGTCCCTTTTAAGATTCGTCGGTGCTACTGGATTTACGATGTTCCGGGCGGGGAAATTCGTGGCAGCCACGCATTCCGAAAACAAGAAGAGCTGATCGTTGCGCTTTCGGGGAGTTTCGATGTCCTGTTGCACGACGGAACGCATGAAATTCGTTATTCGCTTCGCCGTTCCTATGCGGGACTGTATGTGCCGCCGCTGCACTTTCGCACGCTGGACAACTTTTCGACAAATTCCGTTGCGCTTGTTCTCAGTTCTACGACTTACAATCCGGATGATTACATCTGGGACTTTGATGAATTTCGAGAGAATGTACGGGAGGCCGCATCGTGCAGATGATTCCCGGTTGCCGCTTTCTGGAATTTTCGCGGACGCGGGAACGCTCCGGCGCCTTGACATCGCTTGAAAGTTTTCGGGAATTGCCGTTTGAAATCAATCGCGTCTTTTATCTGTATGATATTCCCGGCGGGGAAAATCGCGGCGGACATGCGCACAAGCTTTGCCACCAGCTTTTGATCGCGGCTTCTGGCGCGTTCGATGCGAAAATCGATGACGGGATTCGTTCGCAAGTTATCCGGTTGGATCGTCCCTATTACGGCGTCTATGTCCCCCCGGGAATCTGGGCCGAGGAACTGAATTTTTCTTCGGGATCGATCTGCCTAGTCCTCGCTTCCCACGCCTATGACGAATCGGATTATATCCGCGACTATTCGGAATTTACCTTGTACGCAAAAAATCTCCGGGAGAAGAAATGATTCCCTATCTGGACTTGAAACGGGTGACGGGATCCTTTGAACCGGAGCTTTCGACAATCGTCAGTCGGGTCGTGAAAAGCGGCTGGTATATCCGTGGCGAGGAATGTGAAAATTTTGAACGGAAATTTGCCGGGTATTGCGGGACGGAATTTTGCGTTGGCGTCGCAAACGGTCTCGAAGCGTTGACCCTGATTTTCAAGGCCTATGTGGCGCTCGGGCGTTTGCATCCCGGCGATAAGGTGATTGTTCCTGCAAACACGTACATCGCCTCCGTCCTTTCGATTAGCGAAGCGGGCCTTGTGCCTGTCCTGACCGATCCGGATCCGGTAACCTGCAATCTTTCCGCTTCTTCCGTGGAACGCGTTCTCGATTCAAATGTAAAGGCGGTTCTCGCGGTGGATCTGTACGGACGTGCGATTCCCGGAGCGGAACTTTCCGAATTGGCGAAGTCTCGTGGATTGATTTTAGTCGAAGATGCCGCGCAGGGGCACGGCGCAATGGAAAATGGAAAACGGGCCGGCTCGTTTGGCGATGCGGCGGGATTCAGTTTCTATCCTGGAAAGAACCTTGGCGCGCTCGGCGACGGCGGAGCGGTAACGACTTCGGATGAGGAGCTTGCGCAAACGGTGCGGACGCTTGCCAACTACGGAAGCGAGCGAAAATACGTGAACCTTTTCAAGGGGATGAATTCGCGGCTTGACGAAATCCAGGCGGCGGTCCTTGCGTATAAATTAACACGTTTGGACGCAGACAATCTGTGTCGCACGAAAATCGCAAAACGCTACCTGTCGGAAATTCAAAATTCAGCTGTGGTGCTGCCCGATCCGGGAAAATCCGGTGAGCATGTCTGGCACATATTTGCCGTTCGCACAAGGAATCGCGAAAAGCTTCAGACATATTTGAAGGATTGCGGAATCGAGACGCTGATTCATTATCCGATTCCACCGCACCGCCAAAAGGCTTACCGGGAATTTGCCGATTTGAAATTTCCCGTCGCCGAGGAAATCGCGGAGATGGAACTCAGCCTTCCGCTGTATCCACAAATGACCCATTCCGAAGTTTCCCAAGTCATCGAGGCTGTCAATGCGTATCGCGAGTAAGGTTCTTCGAAAAGTTTGCGCAGCGTTCCGTCGCTCTTTTTACCGGTTGATTTCGGATGCGAAAGTTATAGGGAGACCGCTTTGCGCAGCACCGGTTCTTTCCCAAGGAGCGGGGACTGTTTCATTTGGGAAAAATGTCCACGTCGGGTTGGATTACGATACGGATTTCTGGACGTCTTACGTGTTTTTGAATCCACGGAACCCGGAATCGAAAATTGAAATCGGGGAAGGGTCCTGGGTGGGCAATCACTTTGTAGCCATTTCGGAAGGTCCCGGAATTTTCATCGGGAAAAATGTTCTTATCGGAACGCATGTCGAAGTTTACGATTCGGATTTTCATGCGGTAAATGTTCGTGCTCGTCTGCAGAGCGATGCGAAGCGAGCCGCTGTCAAAATCGGAAACGATGTCTGGATTGGAAACAACGTAACGATTCTCAAGGGAACGGAAATTGGAGAACATTCCGTTGTCGCGGCTGGTGCGGTTGTCTCGGGCAAGTTCCCGCCAAATGTCGTGCTGGGAGGCGTTCCGGCAAAGGTTATCCGGCAAATTGAATTTTGCAACGAGGTCTCCCGATGAAAGAAATTTCCATCCGACGTTACCGGGAAAGCGAAGCCGAAAAGTGGAATGAATTTGTACGCAATTCCCGGAATGGTCATTTCCTTTTTGACCGAAACTATATGGATTATCATGCGGACCGTTTTCCGGACTGCTCGTTTATCTTTTCCCATGGCGATGTCTGGTGCGCCGTTCTCCCGGGGACGCTTTCGCCGGACGGCGTGTTCAGTTCCCATGCGGGACTTACTTTTGGCGGCTTTGTTATCGATAATTCTGTCAGTGTTTTGGATGTAAAATGCTTTTTTGAATTGCTCGATGCGGAACTTCGAAAACTCGGAGCGAAAAAGGTTATTTACAAGCCGCTTCCCTGGATTTATGCGAACCGTCCTTCGGAAGAGGCTCTATATTGGCTGTTCCGGAAAAATGCCCGATTAAAGGCTCGGCAGATAGCTTCGACCCTCATTCCGCAAACGATGCGGCCTGCTTATGGGAAAATGCGCTATCTGCGTGCGGGTGAAAAAAAAGGTCTCGTATTTTCGGAATCTCGCAATTTTGAATGGTTCTGGGATTTGCTGGATAATTGCTTGATGGAAGGCCACGGAGCGCATCCTGTCCATTCCAAAGCGGAATTGCAACTTTTGGCGGATCGCTTTCCGCAAAACATTCGGCTTTTTATGGTGGAAAAGGACGGGATGCTACTGTCGGGAAGCGTCGTCTATCTTTCGCGCGAAGTCGCACACACACAGTATCTCGCAAGTTCCGCTGCGGGACGTTCCATACATGCGATGGATTTTTTGATGTTGAACCTCATCGGAAAATTTCCCGAACAGCGTTTTTTTGACTGGGGAACTTCTTGCGAGGATGGAGGAAAAATTTTGAACGAGGGACTTGCACACCAGAAGGAAACTTATGCGGGCCGTGGTGTCGTCTATGATATTTACGAGTATGATCTATGAAAAAATCGGGCTTCTGGAAAGAATCGGCAATTTCCGCCGTGGCGACATTTGTTCGGATCGCCGCTTCGTTTGTGACGAATAAATTCCTCGCTGTTTTGGCAGGACCTGCAGCCTTTGCCGTTATCGGGCAGCTGCAGAATTTGATAAGCATCGGGCAGGGAACTTCATCGCTCGCTCTCCAGAACGGCTGGGTAAGCCTCACCGCCCGCTACAAGAACCAGGAAAAGGAACTCGGGCCGATTTGGCGGGGCGGCTTTCGCCTAAGCGTATATGCGTCGATTGCTTCGGCGATATTCTTTGTACTTTTTGCTTTCATCGCTCCGCTGGATTCGCTCTTTCCGGGCGTTCCCCGGCGCTATATGCAGGCGGCGATTCTCTTTGCGATTCCGGGATTTGTCGCGTTGACCGTTTCGATGGTTGCTTCTTCGGTGATGAACGGCCTTGCGGATTATCGGCGTTGGTCGGCGATTACGATTGGGACTTCTGTGTTGAACTGTCTGTGGGTCGTTTTGATGATTCGGACAAAATCTCTTTCCGTTCTCGGTGCGGTGGCGACGCAATCGGTTCTTTCCTGTTTTTACGCACTGTTTCTCGCTTGGAAAGGCGGCTTTACATACAAACGGTTTTCCGCACGGCTCAAACCGAATTTCAGGATTTGGCGCGGTTACGCTCTGATGGGAATGATTCCGATGGTCGCTTCGCCTGTCCTGTATTTTTTCGTCCGCTCGTTCCTGGGGAAATCCTTTGGCTGGGATTTCGCTGGGCTTTGGCAGGGCGCTATGCGGATTTCGGATTTTTTCAACGTCGGATTCTCTTCGGTTCTGGGAGTCGTGCTGCTCCCGCGGCTTTCCTCGGCTTCTTCGTCGGAAGAGTTTCACCGGACACTGAAGCGCCTTTTGGCCTGCGTACTTGCGATCGCCTTTTTCGCTGTTCTCGCGATGTCTTTTTTGCGGGATACGCTGATTGTTTGCGTCCTTTCCAAAGATTTCCTGTCGCTCTCCTCGCTTGTCCCGATGCAGTTTGTCGGGGATTTTTTCAAGGCGGGATGCTGGTGTCTGGGAATGGCGCTGATCGCGCGGAAGGAAACAGTCACCTTTCTTTCGGTTGAAATCGGAGCGGATGTTTTGTTTGCGGTCTTGACTGTCTTGGGAGCGAACCTTGTGGGTTACCGTTCGCCGTTTATCGCCTACGCCATAGAAAATTTCATCTGCTTTCTTACCTTGGTAATCGTTCTTCGGAGGCTTTCATGGAAGAACCTCTAGTTTCCGTACTTCTTGCAAGCTACAATCACGAAAAATATGTGGAAGCCGCCGTGCGTTCCATTATGAAGCAGGAGGGAGTCCCGTTTGAACTTTTGGTTATCGACGACGGCAGCTCGGATTCTAGTCCGGAAATTTTGGAACGACTTTCTAGAGAATTGAATTTTAAGTATCGTCACCGTCCAAACAAAGGCTTTGTTCCGACTTTGAACGAGTTGCTTTCGGAAGCCCGCGGAAAATATTTCTGCACGTTCGCTTCGGACGACATCATGGCGCCGGGAAGGCTCGCTTCGCAAAGCGCCTACCTGGAAGCGCACCCGGAAAAGGTGGCGTGTGCGGGACTTGTCCGAATATTTCGTGCGGATGGAAGTCTCGAGGAACAGCCGGACAGTCGCTATGCAAAGGTAAAGAACGCCTCGTTCGAGGACATTCTGCTCGGAAATGCGGAACTGCATGGCGAATCCGAGATGATTGTCCGTGAAAAATTTGCCGAACTAGGAAACTATGACGAGTCCTTTCGGTTTGAAGATCTTCCAACATGGCTTGCTCTTTCCGACCGTTTCGGGGACATTCCCGTATTGCCGGTCGTTTGCTCCTACTAC
>JBNMGX010000039.1:0-12059 GCA_050872465.1 Hallerella sp. | reverse complement strand
GTAAAAACCGTTCGGCCTCAAGTTTCAGACCTAGGTGTCAAAATGAAGCCTTGGAGGCTTAAGCGTCAAAAGGATGCCGAAGACGGGTCGCATCCCTTCGTTTATGCGGGTTACGGCTGAAAAATATTCCGCAACAAGCGCCTTCCGACGGTCCTGGGAAATGCCCTTGTGCCGTCTGAGCAGAGATTTCAAGTCGCCGAAGGCTGATTCTATTCCATTGTTTGTATTTGGGATACCCTATCCCCGACAGTCTTCAAAAGTCCATAGATAGCGCATGTTCCTCTTTAGGCTGCGGTAGGCGCTTCCCGGGTTCCTGAGGATGTAGCGGGACATGCCGTGCCGTGATACTCCAAGCTGCCGGGCGATGTCGTTCGCACAGAATCTTCCGCTTGCATAAGCTCATGGATTGGCGCCATTTTATCGCGTTTTCGTTGCGAAAAATGCCTGTTGCGGGCCCCTTGCACAGTCATCTTTGACTTCCGTGGGCCCCCCCTTCTTGACCGTGTTGGTTGAACCGCAAAAAAAGCAAATCTTTCCCATAAGAAAAATCCTCTACAACGCCTTGTGTTTCAAGGGATTACAAATGATTTCGGTATTCAAATGACGCTTAAGCCGCCTTAGCTAAAAAATAGATTACAATTTGGAAAAATTTATTACATTTAGAGAAGATGATTTGCAAAATCGGTAATTTAGATGTGACTGGTTGCCTTGAAAATAAAGGCGATGGTTTCGTTTTTTATGCAAAAACGCTAAATTGGCATGACTTTTGCAGGGGGGGGGCTGCTCGTCTGAGCAGTGCTATTTTAACCCGCTAAAAAATTCTTTAGACTCTTTTTTGTTCTCCGGGCGAAGAATCGCCATGACGGAGGTTTTTGTGTTTTGGAATTGTTTTCATCACTTCAATTAGGGAGTATCTATGCTTCAAGAACCTAAACTTCAAATGATTCAATTTCCCCATCCGATTTGGGAGGACCGGGCCGATTTTGGCGGTGTCAAGCCTTGGAATCGAAGCGCTCATAAAAGAAATTTTATCGTTTCGCCAGGCGAGGCGATTGTCTCGAAGGGCGCTGAACCAAAACGCTTTGAAAATATTTCCTTTTGGGGCGAATGGGAACCCGAAGCCAAAATTGTGGGACATTTTTATAAATCCGATTCTCCGATTACGCCGAGGCGGTTGATTGCGCCTTTGTTCCCGAAGGATATGCCGGAACCCAGCGGAGATAAGTGCTGCGGGAATACCGATCCGTTTGTCTTTGGGGAGCATTTTAAGTATTCGAATTGTCGGCAGAACATCAGCGGTCATCCGAATCGCTTGCAATATCTTTCGGCGGGTTCGCTGATTCTGTTTGGCGGAATTTATCGAGGTGATTTTTGGCTCGATACCGTGTTTGTCGTAAAAGACAAGTTGAAATATAAGGGTTGCGATTGCCAAAATCAAAAGATGCAAGCCTTTTTGGGGGCGGATTATCCGTTTTTTCATGCGGCGACACTGAAGCCGATAGCCGCGTCTCGTGATATGCAGAAGCGCCATTATACGCTTTATCGCGGGCAGAATTGGCAGGAAAATCCGAATTATTTTTCATTTGTCCCTTGCGATGTAAATGGAAGAGCCTTTTCCAAGGTGAAACTTTCGTCGACAATGATTCAAAACTTGAGCAAGAATGCTAATAACTACACGGTTTTGGGAGAATACGAAGAACCTAATCCGACACCGCAAGAGATTTGGGAAAAAATTGTGGACGAGGTCTTTGCCCAGGGACTTTCTCTAGGTGTACGGTTTGACAACATTTTGGCGGATGCTTAAGGAGGCGAATCATGAAAATCATGGCTAATAAAGTATTCGAAGTAAAAAGTTTTCCCAAGTCTCTGAAGGGCTTTGCCCTGGTAGGAGGCATCTCGCTCGTTCTTACCGCCTGTTCTTCTGGCGCAAGCGACGTGTCAAAGCCCGATATGAGCGTTTCCGCCATGGAAGATTTGCCCAACTGTACGGAAAAGCGTGAAGGCGAAACGGCTCTTGTATCGGAAGATAGTTCCACATACAAATGCGAAAACGGCAAATGGACCTTTGTTTCCGCGCCGACGCCGACGGTTGAAACGTTGGACGACCTTTTCAACTGCACGGCAAAAGTCGAAGGCGATACGGTCAAGGTGGAGTCGGAAAGCGCGATTTACCGCTGCGCGGACGGACAGTGGAAAAAGTTCCGCGCCCTGACGGACACGCTACCCGGCGTTGACGATCTCCTTGCCTGCGTGACGAAGCGCGAAGGGAATTCCGCCTACATTACGAACGAACATGCGCTGTACGCTTGCGAAGACGGGTCGTGGAAAAAGAAAATCACCTACATGGATACGGTATCGTCGAAGGATGCCCTGCCGAACTGCTCGGACAAAAACGAGAAAGATTCCAGCTACGTAAAAAAGGAAAACGCGGTCTATCTCTGCATCGCAAAGTCGTGGCGTTACCTGGGTGACGTTTCGGAAAGCGCTGACGGCCTGCCGAACTGCACCGAGAGACATGAAGAGGAAAAGGCTTTTGTGGAAGAGGAACATGTCACGCTCATTTGCAGCAACGGCAAGTGGTATCGCTACAACATTTACAGCACCATCGAAACCGACGATGTGAAATCCAGCAGTTCCGCGGCATCCGACAGCAAGTGGGAAGACTACAAACCCGAATCGTCAAGCAGTGTCAAAAGTAGTTCGTCAAAGGGTGCTGAAAATTCCAGCTCGTCAGAGAATGTGGAAAGTTCCAGTTCCGTCGAAGTTTCCGGGCATTACGACTGCTCCGTTTACAAATGCGTGACGACCGAATACCTGAACCAGGAAATGCTCGCCGCCGGCAAGTATGGCGAACTGTTGGATGTCCGCGATAGCCAGGTGTATCGGACTGTCCAGATTGGGGAACAGGTTTGGATGGCGCAGAGTTTGAATTATTTACCGAAAAGTGGCGCTTCTTATTGCTACGACGGCGACGATTCCTATTGCGAAAAATACGGACGGCTCTATGTCCGGGCAGCCATTTCCTGCCCGAGCGGTTGGCATTTGCCGGATGACAGCGAATGGGAAACGCTGTTTGCAAGTATCGGTGGACAATCGAAAGCGTCGTCGGCCTTGCGGGCGTCGAGCGGCTGGGAGGAAAAACATCCGGATTTGGACGACGAAGATGCTTACGGATTTTCCGCACTTCCGTCGGGCGTGTATTATTTCGGTGACGAAGGCAACACGGGCTGGTTCTTCTCGGCGACAGGCTACAATGACTTTTCCGTCGATGCTTCGGAAAGTTCCAAAAAAAGCACCGCCGCCAGTTATACGGCAATTTCCGTCCGCTGCGTGAAAGACTGACGATTCGCTTAGCTCGGCAAGCTCGCTAACCTGTCATTGCCGTTTCTTGTAACCTGTCATTATCGGGCTTGAGCCGATAATTTCAGGAAAGGGATTCCCGTGTCGGAGCTCGGGAATGATAGTACAGCGAGCCGGGGAATGACAACGGACTTGAAACGGGGCGCTTAGAAATCCTTCGTCCCTTGCCCCTCGCCGGGTAGGCGCTCTATCCCAAAACAGCCATTTTCCCTTAAAAAATCCAAAGGAATGCTTCCCAAAAATTAAAAATGTCCGTTTTTCCGTTTTTTTATGTAGTTTGGGGGTAAAAAATCAAGGAGTTTGGAATGAAGTTAAAACTGCTCGCCGTTTTGGCCACCCTTTGCGTTTCCCCGTCATTTGCCATCATCGGTCTGGGTTTCCACTATGCGCCGAATTTTGGCACGAGCCTCGACAAGACAAAGAACGAGAGCGTCGGAAGCTTTGGAGCGGGCGAACTCAGTTCGTCGATTGAATACCGGCACGGTTCGTTCAGCGGAATGCAGGGATTCGGTCTCAAGCTCTGGGTCGATATTCTCCCGATTATCGATGTCGAGGCGACCTACAACCTGGCGTGGGGTTCCTACAGTTCCACGATGACGGTGACAGGTCTCGACGGCAAGGCGATGGAGCAGGATATCGAACTCGAATTCGACGGCGTTCCTTTTGGCAAGACCACTCCGAAGTTCGTGGCGATGAACGGCGACCTTTCCATCTCCTACCCGATTACATGGCTTCCGATCATCCGGCCCTATATCGGCGGCGGCATCACCTATTACCTGAGCACTCCCGTGATGAGCGCAAAGTTTATCAAGGGCTACATGGACGTGCTGAACGGCGAACTGAAAGAGGCTCTCGCGACCGGGACGATGACTGCGGACCAGACAAAGGAACTCTCGGACAAGATTTCGTCGAAACTGCAGGATGACGGCCTGAACACGAATCTCGGCGGACACATTCTCTTGGGCGTCCGCGCGAAACTCCCGATTATCCCGGTCGCTGCCTACGTAAACGGCAAATACTATTTCGGTGTCGATTATGACGATGAAATCGACGCGTCGCCGTTTGTCCTCGAAGCGGGCGTCGGCTTTGCCCTTTAATTTTCGGAGCTTCTTGCATGGATAGGAAAAATTCAAGTATCACGATTCTCATCATCGAAGACGAAATCGCTATCGCCGAGGGGCTGGTCGATCTTCTGGAATTCCAGGGCTTCCACGTCAAGCATGTCGCGGACGGCATTTCCGGGCTTTCGGAAGGGCTGAGCGGCAAATACGGGCTGATTCTGCTCGACCTGATGCTCCCGGGGATGGACGGCTTTACCGTTTGCGACAAGATCCGCGAACAGGACAAGGACGTTCCCATCATCATCCTTTCGGCGAAAAATACGGACAAGGATATTATCGACGGTCTCAAATACGGTGCGGACGACTACGTGCCGAAGCCTTTTGCCGTGCCGATGCTCCTCGCCCGAATCGAAGCGGTCCTCCGCCGTTCGTTCCAGTCCATGGAAGGCGACAGCAAGTTTACCGCGGGGAATCTCCGGGTCAATTTCCGGGAATACAGCGGTCTCCGCGGCGCGGAAAAGCTTTCGTTCACCCGCAAGGAGATAGAGATTCTCGAATACCTGTGGAACAACCGCGACAGGGCGGTTCCCCGGTCGGAACTTTTGAACAAGGTCTGGGGCTACGAAAATGCGGAAACGGTCGATACGCGCACGGTCGATATCCACATCACGAAGCTCCGCAAGAAAATCGAGGACGATCCGTCGCATCCGCGGCTTTTGGTGACGTTCCGCGGTGAAGGCTACCAGCTGCGCGAAACACCGGACTGATGAATCGGCTCAAGCTGATTTTCACTTTTCTCTTTTTGGTCATCGCGGTTCCCGTCGTGCTCCTTTTGGTGAATTCCTACCGGAATCTCCAGACGGAGTCCCAATACGCCTACAAGGAACAGGCGTATTTCATCTTGCAGATGCTGAACCAGCGGATTTATGACGACCTTGCGATAGAAGAGCAGCGTTCCTATTCCGAATACCGCTTTATCCGGGCGGTTTCGATTATCGGCGGCGAGGAAGTGACCATATCGAAGCTCGCGGAAATGCCAATCCGCAGCCATTACGGCGGGGGGATGATCGGATTTTTCCAGCTCGACCCGGACGACGATATGCACACGCCGGTTCTCCCGGACGGCATTCTCGAAAAAATCCCGGTAGAGGACCGCGCCAAACGTGAAATCGTGCGGGACAGCATCCAGAACGTTCTCAACCAGCTGGGGATCCACAACGAAGGCCGCAGCCGGACGCAGGTCCAGACGAATACGCAGGACAGTCTCGACCGCCTTTACGGAAAGAACCTGACGCTTGCGGTGAAGCTGAACGAAAGCAAGAAGTTCCAACGGCGCTACGAGCAGAGTTCGCAGACGGAGAGCTTCCTTTTCGATGTGGAATCGGCGCGTATCCGTCGCATCTCCGAGAAGGGCGTTTTGCAGGATGACGATTCCATTCCGAACCCGACGATTCTCGAAGTGGAGATAGACCCGTTCCAGGCGAAGTTCAACCAGAACTATATCGTCTATTACCGGAATGTCTGGCGGAACAACGAGCAGTTCATCCAGGGCTATGCGGTCCGCTTGCGCCCCTACCTGGAAAAGCTTGTTTTCACCGAGATGCAGTTCGATCCGACGGAACAGGGCTTTGCGCTGGAATTCGGGACAAAGGACGTTCCCTATGTCGTTTTCGGCGATAGGAAAAATTCCCGCGGGCAGCTCCTCGATGTGCCGCTGCAGTTCCCGCTGAACGATATGTTTCTCTCGGTCTATCTGACGGAGGAAAGTTCCGGGATGGGGCGCGCCCTGATAATCCTCATCGGGATTGTGATTTGCGGAGCGATTCTCGGCGGATTCATCGCGGTTTACCGTTCGACGCGTAGCCAGATCCGCCTAGCGAACAAGAGGCAGGATTTTGTGTCGGCGGTGAGCCACGAACTGAAGACGCCGCTTACGGCCATTCGGATGTACGCGGAACTTTTGCAGAACTCCTGGGTCGCCAACGAGACGAAACGGCAAAAGTATTATGGGCTTATCGTGAGCGAAACGGAACGGCTCTCTCGGCTGATCCAGAACGTGCTGAACCTTTCGAAGCTCGAACGCGGAAACTGGAATGTGCAGTTTACGAAAATCAACCCGAAGACGATTCTCGACACCTTTGTCGCCACTTACACGCAGAACATCGAAAAGAACGGTTTCGATTTGACCGTGACGAGCGACATCTGCAACATGGAACTTACGCTCGACAAGGATGCCGTGATGCAGGTCCTGATGAATGTTGTCGATAATTCGCTCAAGTTCGCCCGGGAAAGCGCCTACAAGATGATTGTCCTCGAACTCCGCGTCCGGGAAGACGACGTCTATTTTGTCGTCCGAGACTACGGTCCGGGAATCCCCGCCAAGGAAATGGGGCACGTCTTCGAGGAGTTTTACCGCATCGGAAACGAGATGACCCGCACGACTGCGGGGACAGGCATCGGGCTTTCGATGGTCAAGAAGCTCTGCGACATGACAAATATGAAAATCGAAATCGAAAACGCGAATCCGGGGCTTCGGACGAAGCTGCATTTGCCGCTCCTGAACATCTAGTTTCCGGCATGTTCGTTTTCTAGATTTTATAGAGAAACACGAGGCGTCTATGACAAAGGAAGACATTCTTGAAAATCCCGACCAGTATGACCTTTCGATAGAAACGGTCGGCAAGTGCACGCTGCTCTCGCCGATGAAAGGCTTAAAGTTTGTCGATGATTCCAAGCGGGTCAGTCTCGCGACGGACGTGGCGACAATCGAAAAGTTTACCACGGCGGGAAAGCCGATTCCGTCCCTCGAAGCTGCCGGTCCGCGGCAGATGATTTACCACGATCCTTCGTGGACGCGTGCGGCGATCGTCACCTGTGGCGGTCTCTGCCCGGGCCTCAACAATGTCATCAAGAGCCTTGTCCGTGTTCTGTGGTTCGATTACGGCGTGCGGAACATTTTCGGAATCCCATACGGCTATCGCGGTCTCAATCCCAGCTACGGATACGCTCCGCAGATTCTCGACCCGGATATTGTCGATAACATCCAGGAAGACGGCGGGACGATTCTCGGCAGCTCGCGTGGCGAGCAAAGCTCTGAAGTGATGGTCGATACGCTGATGCGCTTGAACATCAATATGCTCTTTTGCATCGGCGGTGACGGGACGCTTCGCGGGGCGCGGGATATCGCCAAGGAAATCAAGCGTCGCAAGCAGCCCATTTCGGTCATCGGGATTCCCAAGACGATTGACAACGACTTGAACCTGGTCGATCGGACTTTTGGTTTTGAAACGGCGGTTCTTGCCGCATGCAACGTGATCATGAGCGCCCACTGCGAAGCGAACGGCGCGTTCAACGGTCTTGGACTGGTGAAGCTCATGGGGCGCGATTCCGGGTTCATCGCCGCGGATGCATCTCTCGCAACGACGGCTGTAAACTTCTGCCTGATTCCGGAAGTGCCGTTCAAGCTCGAAGGCGAAGGCGGACTTTTCAATGCGCTTGAAAACCGCTACGCGATCGGCAAGACTCATGCGGTGATGGTGGTCGCCGAAGGAGCGGGGCAGCATCTCTTCAAGGGGCTTCCGCAGCGGAAGGACGCTTCGGGAAACATCCTCAAGTACGACATCGGCGACTATCTGGTCGAAAAGATCAATGAGCATTTCAAGAAAGTCGGTACGGAAATCAACATCAAGTATTTTGACCCGAGCTATACGGTTCGTAGCATCCCCGCCAAGGGAACGGACGCGCTCTTCTGCTACCAGCTGGCGGAAAACGCGGTTCACGCCGCGATGGCGGGCAAGACGAACATGGTCGTCGGCAGCATGAACGAAAAGTTCACCCATGTTCCGATAGACTTTGCCGTGAGCGAACGCCGGAAGATCAAGCCGGACAGCCCGCTGTGGCACGCCGTGCTGGGTTCGACGCGCCAGATGGATTATTTCTCAGGAAAGCTCTCGAAACGCAAAAAACAATAATTATAAACATTTGACCTCGAAGGAAAATTTCTAGCTTATACTTGCTATGCTCACAAAAGAAGAAAAAGTCATCATTCGTACGGCGCTTATGGAATATCGCAACCTTCTTTTCAAGGCATTCCATGGAATCGAAGAAGAAAAGGCTCGAATCGCCGCGGTGAATCGACTTCTCCAGACGTGGAAAATCTGACCTGAAGAAAATGTTTCGCTTTGCATTCCTCTTGCTTTTGTCGTTTGGCTTTGCCATGGCAAACAGCGATCTGGATAGCGGCAACTACTGGTTCGAAAATCGGGCGCTTCATTCGAAAAACGACCACGCGGATTCCGCAGTTGTCGAAAAGATGATTCTCGCCTACAAGCGTGCGCTGAAAGATTCCGCCGTCGAGGAAATCGCTGCGGGAAAATTGCTCTATGCCTATTATTTCAAGGGTTGCCATGCGGTTTTTGATCACAAGGCGCGTTTAAAGCTCTTTGCCGAATCCAAGAAGTTTGGCGAGGAAATGCATGCGAAGTTTCCGAACAATCCAAATATCACATCGCTTTACGCGCAGAACCTTTCGCTGTGGGCGAACGAATACGGGGCGTTCCAGGCGGTCAAGGAAGGCGCAGCCGCCAAGGTTCGGGACCTTTCCCTCGAAGCGAAAAACTACCAGTTTCTCGGTCGCGCGCACCAGCTTCTTCCCTATATCCCCATCTTCCTGAACTGGCCCGACAAGAAGCTCGCCGAAAAGTACCTGCTGATGGCGCATGAGGAAAACCCGAAGGACATCAACACGATGCTCTTTCTCGCGGAGCTGCGCCTCGACCAGAAACGTTACGACGAAGCGTTGCGGTTTGTGGACAAGGCTCTTGACCGGGGAGTTCGCACGGATTTCCTGGTGGAAGACAAGCGGACCCGCTGGAAGCTCAAGGAACTCAGGAAAAAAATTCTCCAGAAGGCTGGAAACTAGAAAACGAATTTAATCCAGGTCCTCGGAAAACTGCCGGTCGAATTCCTTGGCTTCGGTTTCGCTTACGAAATAGCCTTTGGGTTCGCGGAATGTACCGCTAATCGGTTCGAGGAATCCGTTTGAAAGTTCCTTGACGAGGAAATAGTCGGCGTCGGGATCGTCTGCGTAGCGGATGCCCTTTTCCTTGCCGCGGACAAATCCGCTCTTGCCGTAAAAGGCGATGTTCCCGCAGATGGCGAGTGCGCCCGCTCCGAGTTCTTTTGCGCGTTCCGTCGAAAAGTCCAGAAGCTTCTTGCCGAATCCTTGTCTCTGGAATTCCGGGTCTATGCAGATGGGGCCGAATGTCATGATGGGAATCTGTTCGCCGTTGTCGCTCTGGATTTTTGCCCGGGCGAACATCACGTGCCCGATGATTCTCCTGTCGCGTTCGAGGACAAAGTCCAGTTCTTTAACAAAATCGGGATCGGTTCGGAAATTGTGCAGAACATAATGTTCGAGGCATCCCGGGCGATAGACGTTCCAAAAAGCCTTTCGGGTAAGGCGTTCGACTTCGCGGTAATCGTCGGGCGTTTCATTTCGGATGATGTATTTGTCCATTGATTTTTTTCTCCATTTCCTGCAGGTGCAGGTTGAAAAGTTCCCAGATGGTATCGTACTTTTTGGTTTGATCGCTCAGGCTGTAGAGAAAAAAGACCGGAGCGAAACATTCCAGGGCGAGCGTTTCCGCTTGTTCTAGCCCGAGCGATTGGAAAATGTCACGGGTATAATGAAAGGGTCCTTCGCAAAGATACTGTTGGAACAGCTTCTCGGAAACCTTGTCGTTGAATTGCTCGTGGGTGAGCATCCGGCGAAACTTGACAGCGAAATCGTTTTGCGTCCAATAGGCGAACCGGTTTCGGGTAAAGTCCAGAAACGCTTTCAGGGAAGCTGCGACGTACGCTTCGGGATCGGCTTGGAGGGATTTTTCCGGCAGGGAAAAATCGCTTGCGCTTTGGGCGTCCTCTTCTTCCATCTTTTTTAGGATGGCGAGGAAGATATCCTTCTTGCTCTTGAAGTGCTTGTAGAGAGCGCCTTTGGTGAGCGAAAGTTCGCCCGCGATGTCGCTTGTGGAAACCGCTGCGAATCCCTTTTGCGAAAAGAGCTTGAGCGCGGTGGACAGAATTTTTGCCTTTGTGGTATTCATCGTTTCATTTTGCTGGTGAACGGTTGTTTACAAAATAGTAAACGCTCGTTTACCTGTCAAGAGATGTGTTTTGAAATGTCGGGATATACGAAAAAAGGTCCGCTGCTTTTGCAACGAACCTTTTTATACCCCCAACGGGATTCGAACCCATGTTCTGGGAATGAAAATCCCATGTCCTAGGCCTCTAGACGATAGGGGCATCGCTTAGATGTGCCAAATATAGGAAAGTATTTGCATTAGTCAAGGGGGAAAGTTTAAAATTCTATTTTTAAAGCCCATGAATCCCTCCGATTGGCTAAAAAAGAATCTTCGCAAGGCTTTTTTTCGGCTTTTTCCGCTTGTCTTGCTCGCGAGTCTGGCCGATGCGGCGCTTTTGGGGGCGATTCGCCTCTTTATGGAAATTCTGGGGAAGAAAGCGAACTTTTCGATCGGTGTTTGGCTTTCGGGGACGGTCTTGCTGGTCGTTTTGCGATGGGGGCTTTCCTATCTGCGCGGCGTTTCGGTCGAGAAAATGTGCCGGAGGCTGGAAACGGGGCTTCTCCTGTGGTTCGCTCGGCGGCTGCGGACGCTTGCACCGAAATTTTTCCACGAAGAAAAAAGCGAAGAACGCCTGATGGTTGCGTATGACGCGGTGCACGTCGTGAGTTTTAGCGCAGAAACCCTGATGCTCGCGCTGCAGGCCGTCTTGCAGCTTCTGGTTTTCTTGCCGGTCCTGTTCTTTATTTCGCCGGGGCTGACGCTTGCGGTGCTGCTCATCGTGCTTCCGATCGTTTCCTTTGTGCAGAGAAAGTTGCACGCTTTGAAACCCTCGCAGGAAGGAGAGATGGCGTTCCGCGGAAGTCTTCGCTCCGACGTGGAAGAGGCAAAGCGCTTTTATCGGCTGTGGAGTTCCGGTGAGGAACTTTTGCAAATCGGGAAGAGGGTTTGCCGTTCGGTTCGCTCGGTGCTTGAAGCCGGTTTGAATGTCGGTGTTCGGAAAGTGGCGCTTTCCCAGGGGATGGAAACTTTTTCGCTACTTTCTGTTGTCCTCGTTCTCGCTTTTTGCGGCTGGATGATCCTTTCGGGGCGCTTGGATGCGGAAGGGCTTGTCCTGTATTGTTCCGCCCTGTTCCTTTGCTACAAGCCTGTCAAGGAGTGCGCTCGGCTGCTTCCCCAAATCCGGCTTGCGAAAAGCGCGCTGAATGCGCTGCAAAACTTGGAAAGGGAACCGCGAAAACGGAAGAAAATTTTCCAGGAGGAATGTTCGCTGGCCTTTTCGGGCGTCTGCTTTTCCTATGGGAATTTCGCACAAAGTAAGCCGGTCTTTGAAAACCTAAATTTGAAGCTCTTGCCGGAAAGGCCTGTCCTTTTGCAAGGTCCGAATGGCTGCGGAAAATCGACTTTCTTGCGACTGATCGCCGGTTTGGAAGAACCTGTTTCGGGGAAAATTCTCTTGCCGAAAGATTTTGCGGAAAACGGGATTTTTTCCGTTTCGCAGGACTTGGTCTTGCCGGATCGGGAAACCCTTTTTCAGCGGATTCAGACGCTACGAGGC
>JBNMGX010000038.1:0-12067 GCA_050872465.1 Hallerella sp. | reverse complement strand
GTTTTCCGCAAAGCCTTTCAGTTCGCCGCCGGAAGGCATTTTCAAGCTGGAATAATTCAAAGTCGTCGCACCTCCCCATGCCGAAAGATTCCGTCCCTTTTCTTTCCACGCAGAATTTCCGACCGCCGGCTTAGAGACCCAGCCGCTGCCCGAGTAATAAGACTTTTCAAGTTCGTCAATCTGAACGAGAACGCCCGGCGCACCGGAACCATTCACGGCGACGACGCTCACCGCGTTTTCTCCCGGCAAGAACGTATAGGGGACAAATCCCACGCGACCCGCCTGGTCGTCTTCCTTCAGAAGTTCCCCGTTGACATAAAGGCGATAGCCGCCGTCCGCGACGATCCAGATGCCCGGTCCCTCTCCCGGGTTGTATGTCGGAGCGACCAGTTTCGATCCGACCGTATCGCCTCCGCCGTAATTTGCCGAAGCAGGAAGCGTCACCACTTCCGTCGGGGAAAGCGCAGCCAGGGATACGCCGACAAAAATTCCAATCCAGACGAGAATCCGCATTTTTTCTCCTTTTTTTACGCTCCCAAATTAAATCCGGAAAAATATTCCGCACGGCTTTCCCAAAAAATGCGTTGTCCCGGGACAACCGAAGAATTTTTCAAATGAAAAAGCCCCGACTTGCATCGGAGCCTTTTCAAAATGCCGAACCGATTACTTGGTAGCGACCGCGATTTCGGTCATGCCAGTCATACGAGCGCGGAGCCACGCCCCGATGATCTCGGTCGGATGCTGGCGGATGGCCTTGTTCACTTCGATGAGCTTGACGTTATCGACGCCGTTGCCCTTGCCCGCGCCATAGACTTCGCCCAGATCTTCCTTCTTGATTTGCTTCATGAAGTCCTGGAGAAGCGGAATGCAGCGGTTCGCGAAGAGATAGCAGCCGTATTCGGCGGTGTCGCTGATAACGCGGTTCATTTCGTAGAGCTTCTTGCGGGCGATGAGGTTCGCAATCAGCGGAATCTCGTGCAAGGTCTCGTAGTAAGCGCTCATCGGCTTCATGCCCGAAGCGGTCATCGTTTCGAACGCCAGTTCGGAACCGGCCTTGAGCATCGCCACCATGAGGACGCCGCGATCAAAGTATTCCTGCTCCGTGATCTTGTCTTCGGAAGCGGAAGTCTGTTCGAACGCGGTCTTGCCGGTCTCTTCACGCCACGTGAGGAGGTCCTTGTCGCCCGCTTCCCAGTCCTTCATCATCGTCGAAGAAAATTCGCCCGAGATGATATCGTCCTGGTGCTTGCGGTAAAGGTCGGTCATGATTTTCTTCAGTTCCACGGAAAGTTCGTACGCGCGAATCTTCGCCGGGTTCGAAAGACGGTCCATCATGTTCGTGATGCCGCCGTGCTTCAAGGCTTCGGAAATCGTCTCCCAGCCATACTGGAGAAGCTTTGCCGCATAATGCGGTTCAATGCCTTCCTTGACCATGTGGTCAAAGCCGAGGAGCGTTCCCGTCTGGAGCATTCCGCAGAGAATCGTCTGCTCGCCCATCAGGTCGGACTTGACTTCGGCGATGAAGGAGCTTTCGAGAACACCCGCGCGGTCCGCGTGGAGACCCGCCGCATAAGCCTTCGCATAGTCCCAGCCCTTTCCTTCCGGATCGTGATCCGCCTGGACGGCGATGAGGCAAGGCATTCCGAAACCGCGGACATATTCGGCGCGAACTTCGGAACCCGGACCCTTCGGAGCGCACATGATGACCGTGATGTCATCACGGATCTGCTGGCCTTCTTCGATCATGTTGAAGCCGTGGCTGTAGGAAAGGACCGCGCCTTTCTTCATGAGCGGCATGATCTGCGGAATCACGTTGTGGTGCTGCTTGTCCGGTGTGAGGTTGCAGACGAGGTCCGCGCTCGGGATAAGTTCCTGGTAAGTGCCGACCTTGAAGCCGTTTTCCGTCGCGTTCTTGTAGGAGGCGCGCTTTTCCTGGATGGCGGATTCGCGGAGAGCGTAGGAAACGTCTAATCCGCTGTCGCGCAGGTCAAGTCCCTGGTGAAGTCCCTGGGCACCGCAACCGATAATCACGATTTTCTTGCCCTGGAGCGCTTCGGTTCCGCGGGAGAATTCGGAAGCTTCCATGAAACGGCAATGACCCAGTTCTTCGATCTTCTTGCGAAGAGGGAGCGTATTGAAGTAGTTCATCTTTTACCTCGAATGTAAAAATTGCTTCGGGCGATAATGTAGAAAATTTTTTGGCCGAAGAATACTTTTACAGACATCGGGGGCATGCCAGAGTTTTGAATAGAGGAAGTTCTAAGGTTGAGAGTTTGGAGAACAGGAATTAGTCCGCGGACGTCTAAGCTTTCGGAAAGCGGTACGAGAGACAAGGGATGAGGGATACGCTATGCGGGACATGGGATGCGGTGATTCGAAGCGAGCTGTTTCTGTGCATTGTCATTCCCGTGCTCTGACACGGGAATCTAGATTATCGGGTCGAGCCCGATAATGACAGGTTAGCGAGCTTGTCGAGCTAAGCCCGATAAAGACAAGTTGAGCGGCGTTATGGATGAATGTCTCCAAAAGGAAAAAGCCCGCTCAGACGTCCCTCATCCCTCTTACCGTGTCCCGCTTTCCTCCAACAACTGTTTCCTGAGTCCTCTCAAACTCTTAAACAATCAACTAAACCCAAAGCGCCAAGTTCCAGCCTCCCATCCTCCCGTTTAAAATCAAAATTCAAAATTAGACAAAAACGTAACATTTCGTCGGCTTTTCCGAACCCTTTTTCGCAAAAACAGCGAAATTTCAAAACGTTTCCACCTTTTTTTGGTAAATTTGAAGCATGCCGACGGAAGTTCTACAGCCCTCCCAGGAGCACATCATCCAGGTGCTCATGAAGAAGAATCCTGCCCTAGACGAGCAGAAACTGCGGAGTGCCGTCGCCTTCATCGCCGAAGCGCACAAGGGACAGTTCCGGAAAAGCGGGATGCCCTACACGGAACATCCCTACGAAGTGGCGAAAATCCTCGCCGAAATGAAGCTCGACACGTCTTCCGTCCTCGCGGGACTTTTGCACGATGTTGTCGAAGATACCCCGCACACTCTCGCGGAGATCAAGGCCAAGTTCGGCGAAGATACCGCTTTCATGGTCGATGCGGTCACGAAGATTTCCGCAGCCCAGAAACAGGGAAACAAGATCGAGCAAAAAGCGGAGACCTACCGCAAGTTCATCAACGCGATGGCAAAGGATCCGCGCGTCATCATGATAAAAATCGCGGACCGCCTGCACAATATGCGCACGCTTCAATACATGAAGCCCGAAAAGCGCAAGATCATCGCCCAGGAAACGCTCGACATCTACACGCCGCTGACCCACAGGTTCGGCCTCTACCAGCTGAAATCGGAACTGGAGGACCTGGCATTTAAATACCTGAACCCGGTCGAATACAAAAAAATCGTCGATCACCTGCTTTCCACCAAGGAAGAACGCGAGCGTTACATCAAGTCCGTCATCGGGCCGCTCCAAATCAAGATGGCGCTCGAAGATTTCGACTGCACGATTCAAGGGCGCACCAAGAACATTTTCAGCATCTACGGAAAGACGCTGAGCCGCGGCTGCAAACTCGACGAAATTTTCGACATATTCGCCATCCGAATCGTCGTGGAAACGATTCCCGAATGCTATCTCGCTCTAGGATACGTGCACAACCTCTGGACACCCATCCAGGGGCTATTCAAGGATTACATCGCGACGCCCAAACCGAACCTTTACCAAAGCATCCACACGACGGTCATCGGGCCGGAAAACAAGATGGTCGAAGTCCAAATTCGCACAAAAGACATGGACCTCACCGCCGAAAAAGGATTTGCCGCCCACTGGGCATACAAGCTCGAAACAGGCAGAAGCGGCGAAGAACTCGAATGGCTCGACAGGTTAGCAAAGCTCCAGGCGGAAATTCCGAACTCTGTCGAATACCTGAACTTCCTCCGGATGGACCTGAAGAACGAAGGCGTCACCGTGTTCACTCCCAAGGGGGATTCCATCGAACTTCCCGAAGGCAGTACGATTATCGACTTTGCCTTTGCCGTCCACACGGAACTCGGTCTCCACTGCGTTGGAGCGCGCATCAACGGCGACGTTATCAGCGCGACAAGCGCGGTCCCGAACGGTTCGACAGTCCAGATTCTCACAAGCCACAACCAGAATCCCCTGCCCGAATGGCTCGAAATCGTCCGAACGGAAAAGGCGAAGCAGGAACTTAGACGCTGGATGCGTACGAGCATCGACAAGGAAGCCCAGACGCTCGGCAAGGAGCTATGGCAGCGTGAACTCCGCGTCTTTAAAATCCAGAAGCCCGAGGAACAACCGAAGCCGGAAGAAATCTGCGCGTTCTTCGGCGTAAAAACCGTCGAGGAGTTTTACGACAGGCTCGGCCAGGGAAACATGGAACTTTCCGAACTCGAAAGGTTCATCCAGAAAATCCATCCCGAAAAGTTCCGGGAAGCGGATCCGACGTCTCCCGTCCGGCTCTTTGTCACGGATGCGGCGGACGAATCGCAGCTCCCCGTCGAAGTCGGGAACGAATCGAGCCTGCTCATCCATTTTGCAAGCTGCTGCTCCCCCATTCCCGGCGAATCGATTGTCGGAGCGCTCATCCCGAAGCACGGCATCGAGGTGCACCGCAAGGACTGCCCGAAGCTTTCCCTCATCCCGGAATCCCGGAGAATTTCGATGGAATGGAACCGGGACTCGAAGCAGGAATTTTTCGTCCACCTGAAAATCGAGACGGACGATCGCAAGGGAATCACCGCGGACATCCTGAACGAGCTTACCGAGGCGAAGGTCTTCATCGAACGCATGAGCGTCGTTTCCGCCAAGAAGTCCGGACGTATCCGCCTGGTGTTCCGCATCGCGAGACGCGACCTGCTCGAGCATCTGATGACCGCCATCCGAAAAGTTCCCGGAGTCCACGAGGTAAACCGCCTATTATGAACCTCTCGCTTGCCCATCCCGTCGAAGACGAAACGGTCAGAAACCGGGCGTTCAACTGCCGGATGCGGAACCGCCGCTACGAGGAGGTCTTCTACGCCTTCAGCGCGCTGACGCCTGTCATCATGCAGAAGGATGTCAAGAATCGGCGGGAATGGTTCGCCTCCATCGGGGAAAAGGTCGGCGTGTGCGAGAAGTCGCTCGAAGCGTGCCTCGAATATGCGCAAGCGTCCGTCTTCTTCGGAAAAATCGAAAAGATCGGTCGCTATTCCTCCGAGAATCCGCGAGGAATCTTGCAGGAAGAACTTTTGCTCGTTTACTTTCTGAGCGAGCTGCAATCGACCACCCGCTACCTGATTTCCCGCATCGAAACGGACAAGGAACTCCAGAACATGGACTCCGAGATGGAAATCAAGAAAAGCGGTGCCTACGTATCCGGGTTCATCTCGAACATGCACAAGAACCTGAATGCGCTGAACCTCGCGACAGAAAAGGAATTTCGCGACCTACATGCGCACATCAAGGAACGCTTTGAAATCGGGAACGAGCTTTTCGGAACGCTCCAAGAAGTCCAACATTTTTACTGATAGGATTTTTACGATGAACTCACAGGAATTTACCCATGGAACTCTCTGAATACTTCATCCTGATTTTTTTCCTGGTGCTCGGCGCGGTCGTCGCGGGCGGCGCCATCGTCTTCGGAAAGCTTCTCGGCTACCGAAGCAAGAACACGAAGAACAAGTTTTCGCCTTACGAATGCGGAATGCAGACAGTCGGAAACGCCCGAATCCAGTTCAAGGTCGGCTATTATCTTTTCGCGCTGCTCTTTTTAGTCTTTGACGTCGAAGCGCTCTTCCTCTTTCCCGTCCTTCTCGAATTCGGACCGATTGTCGCCGGGAAAACTTCCCTTTCGCCCATCCTCGTCGCGATTGACCTCGTTCTCTTCTTGGCCGTGCTCACTTCCGGCCTCGCCTACGCCTGGAAAAAAGGAATTCTCAAATGGGAATAATCAACTACCTGCCTAAAATTCTCGATCCCGTTCCCGGCGGAAAACACCTAGTGAATGCGGTCGATTACGTGGTGAACTGGGCCCGTGCCAATTCCCTCTGGCCGCTCACCTACGGGACGAGCTGCTGCGCAATCGAGATGATGTCGAGTTCCATGGCGCGCTACGACATTGCGCGTTTCGGCTCCGAGGTTTTCCGCGACTCCCCGAGGCAGGCGGACCTGTTCATCCTCGCGGGAACGATTACCGAACGGATGGCTCCGGCGGTCCAGATGCTCTGGGAACAGATGCCCGGTCCCAAATACGTCCTCGCGATGGGAGCCTGCACGATTTCCGGCGGTCCTTTCTACTACGACAACTATTCCGTCGTACGCGGTGCAGCGAACATCATCCCGGTCGATGTCTTCGTCCCGGGATGCCCTCCGCGGCCCGAAGCGCTCTTCCACGGTCTGCTTACCCTGCGCGACAAGATTCTAAAGGAAACGAGCCGCTCGCCCTGGCATGAAGGCGCGCTTGATACCGAAGACCTCGGGAACCGCTACGCGGAAGCGAAGAAAGCGTGGGAAGCCCTCGAAAAGATCAAGGACGAGGAACTCGCCGAGGCCCGCGCCAAGTTCAAGGAGGAAAATCCCGACTACAAGTCCGGCTACAAGGCTGTCCGGGTTCCGAAGGAAATCTTCCCCGAAGTCCCCTACAGCCCGCGCAAGAAGCGGCAGGGCCTTTCGCAAAAAGAGCTTTTCCACATCGCAAGGGAAAAGTTCCCGGCGATTACCCTCTACGGGACAAAGGATTCCGAGAACGAGACTCTCGAAGCCCTTCCGACCGATACGCCGCTCGACGTAAACGTTTCCGCAGAGGATTACGCTCCGCTCGTTGAGTTTCTGAAGAACGATCCGCAGACTTCTCTCGACTTTTTAATCGACGTCACCGCGGTGGACTGGAAAGACCACTTCGATGTCATCGCGCAGCTGATGAGCACAACGCTCGGGCATAAATTTTTCGTGCGGCTTTCCCTTCCCAAAGATGATTCCGTTCCCGAAGAAAAGCGGGCGACAAGCGTTCTCGCCAAGGCCCCGAGCCTTTCGAAAATCTATCCGGGAGCGAACTGGAAGGAACGCGAAGTCTATGACATGTTCGGGATTTCCTTCGACGGACACGACGACATGCGCCGGATTTTCCTCGACGGAGATTTTCCCGGTTTCCCGCTCCGCAAGGACTTTACCCATCCGCACATCATCCGGAGGGAAGCATGAATTCTCCAGCAAAAAGTTTTTCAGCGTTTCCTCTTCCCGGCTTCAAGGAAGAATTTCACGACCCGAACAGCGAAGACTTTTACATCAACATGGGTCCGCAGCATCCGAGCACGCACGGTGCGCTGCGTCTGCAGATCCGGCTCGACGGCGAAACGGTCATCGAAGTCGTCCCCCACTTCGGCTACATCCACCGCGGATTAGAAAAGCAGGCGGAAAGCCAGAACTACGTCCAATACATCCACCTTTCCGACCGGCAAGATTACCTGACCGCTATCCAGAACAATCTGGGCGTCTGCCTCGCGCTCGAAAAGGGGATGGGCATCGGCGTCCCGGAACGCGGCGAATACATCCGCGTGATGATGGCGGAACTCGGGCGAATCGCTTCGCATCTCGTTTTTTACGGTTGCTTCGGCGGAGACCTCGGCGGACAGACGCCTCTCATCTACGGTTTCAAGGAACGTGAAATGATTCACGACATCTTTGACCAGGAGACCGGTTCGCGCCTCACGACCAATTTCTTCCGACCGGGCGGTTCGCGCTTCGACGTAACGGACGCATTTCTTCCGCGGGTCAAGGCTTTCCTCGAACATCTAAAGCCGACGATGGACGACTACGAGCGTCTCCTCTCGACAAACCTCATCGTGCTTGAACGTTCCAAGGGCGTGGGACTTCTTTCCAAGGAAGATGCGGTGGCCTTCGGTTGCTCGGGTCCCGTGGCGCGGGCTTCGGGAGTTCGCTACGATGTCCGCAAGAACGACCCTTACAGCATCTACGACACTTTTGACTTCGATGTGCCGGTCCGGTCCGAGGGTGACTGCTACGCGCGTTACCTTGTGCGCATCGAGGAAATCCACCAGTCGATGAAAATCCTCGAACAGTGCCTTGCGCGCTTCCCCGAAAGCGGTCCGTATCGCTCCAAGGAAAAGCCTGTGCGGCTCCCCGCCGGAAGCTACTACGCGGCATCCGAAACGGCAAAGGGTCTCTATGCGACATACGTCGTCGCGACAGGCGGAGACAAGCCCTACCGCATCCACACGCGCGGCCCGAGCTTTGCGAACCTCGCCGCCCTGAACACCATGGTCAAGGGCCAGAAAGTTGCGGATATCGTCACGATTATGGCGACGCTCGACCCGGTCATTCCCGAAATCGATAGGTAAGCGATGACACCTTCCATTACAAATCCCATCGGCGACTTTATCCGGGCGAATGTCCCCATCCCGGAACTGGCCTATCTCATCAACGCGATCCTCTGCATCTGCGGGGTCTGCGCAGTCGCTTTCGGCGCAGCGATCGTGCTAGTCTATATGGAACGCAAGGTCTGCGCCCACATCCAGTGCCGCCTAGGACCGATGCGTCTCGGTTTTCACGGAAGCATCCAGGTCGTCGCGGACGCCATCAAGCTGATGTTCAAGGAAGTCTATGCGCCGAAAGGCGCGGACAAGCTTCTCTTCTACATGGCCCCGATGATTCTTCTCACGGCTCCGTTCGTAAGCCTCGCCATGATCCCTTTCGGCCCGACGCTCCAGGTCGCGGACGTTTCCGTCGCGGTTCCGCTCATCATCGCGGTGAACGGCTTCGGCATCCTGGGAATTCTCATCGGCGGATGGGCTTCGAACAATAAGTATTCCCTGCTCGGTTCGCTGCGTTCCGGCGCGCAGATGATAAGCTACGAGATTTCGTATGCGATGATCCTTCTCCTCATCGTGATGCTCGCCGGTTCCGCGAGCCTCCGGGAAATCACGCTCAGCCAGGCGGGAACGGTTTTCGACTGGTGGATTTTCAAGGCGCCGCTCATCGGAATCCTCGCCTTTATCCTCTTTTTAATCTGCTCGACCGCCGAACTGAACCGCGCCCCCTTTGACCTTTCGGAAGCGGAGCAGGAACTCACCGGAGGCTACCACACCGAATACAACGGAATGGCCTTCGCCATGTTCTACCTCGGCGAATACATCAACCTGGTCACGACTTCCTCGCTCGCCACGGTCTTCTTCTTCGGCGGCTATCTTCCGCCGAGCATCGGGATTTCCGCTATCGACGGAATTTTTAACATGGTCCCCGGCGTCATCTGGTTCTTCGCGAAAGTCTTTACGATGATCTGGGTCTATATGGTCATCCGCTGGACCCTGGTGCGCCCGCGCATCGACCAGCTGATGGCTCTCGAATGGAAGTTTATGCTGCCGGCAAGCCTTCTCCTCCTCGTTCTCGGAGCGGTCGCGGTCTCTCTCGGATGGATAGTCAAATGAGCGAAAAGAAAATTTCAGCCAAGGATGCGTTCAAGCGTTACTTCAAGACGGTCGCCGGGTCGGTCAGCTTTCTCAAAGGCTTTTCCGTCACGGTCAAGTATTTTTTCCAGCCGAAGCGCATCGTCACGGAACAGTATCCCGAAAACCGCAAAACGCTAAAAATGTATCCACGGTTCCGCGGACGCCTCGAAATGATCGAGGACGAAAACGGAGAGAACAAGTGCACCGCCTGCGGCATGTGCGAACGCAACTGCCCGAACGGCTCCATCAACGTCCTCTCGACGAAGAACATCGCCGGGAAAAAGGTCCTCGGGAAATATATCTACCGGCTCGATTCCTGCACCCAGTGCGGCCTCTGCGTCGAAGCGTGCCCGTTCGGAGCCATCCGGATGAACCAGGATTTTGAACTGTCCCGCACGTCGCGCGACGGGTTCGAAATGAAACTCAACCAAAAGGAGGGGCGCGCCTGATGAGTCTGATTTCCGACGCCCTTTTCACGGATATCGTCTTTTACGCCGTCGCACTTCTGATGATCGTCGCATCCCTCGCGACGATTACGGCGAAAAACCTGCTTCGAAGCGCAGTGTTCCTCATCATCTCGTTCATCGGGACAGCGATTTTCTACCTGATGCTCCATGCGGAATTTCTCGCGATGGCGCAGATCATGGTCTATGCGGGAGGTGTCGTCATCTTCGTCATCTTCACCGTCCTGCTCACGAGCCATCTGGGGGAAACCGCTTTCAACATCAAGCTGCCACGAAACTTTATCGCCGCGGCGATTTCGTGCGGGCTTCTTTTCACCATGGTCCGCTTTCTCTTCAAGGCAAAGGGTATCGAAACGGCAACGGCCTCCGCATCAAGCGATTACGCTTCCCTGCCGAGCCTTGCCCTGAGGCTGCTTTCCACCGACCCGTCGGGATTCATCATCCCGTTCGAGCTGGTGAGTTTCGTCTTGCTCGTAACCCTCGTCGCCGCGATTACCATCGCTAGAAAGTTCAAGGGGGAAGAATGACTCTCGAACATTGCCTAATCCTTTCTTTCATCCTCTTCGGCATCGGAATTTTCGGGCTTTTGCGGAGACGCCACATCGTCGGGATGCTCCTTTCGATAGAAATCATGCTGAACGCGGCGAACATGAACTTCATCTCGTTTGCCTACTTCAAGGCTGCGGATGCGACAGCGGGATCGATTTTCAGCCTTTTCGTCATCGCGATAACCGCCTGCGAAATGGCGATTGCGCTCGCCATCGTGGTGAGCATGTTCCGCCGCCACCACAGCCTCGACATCAACCAGCTGAGGGATATCCATGAATAATTTCCTAATCTCCCATAGCTACTGGATTCTGCTCCTTCCGTTTCTAAGCTTTCTCGTAAACGGCCTTTTCCTCTGCAGGAACCATCGGAAAGCCGCAGGCGCCCTGTCCGTTTCGCTGAATGGGCTTTCGATGCTCTACGCGGTCGCTTTGGTCGTCTCGTACTTCCTGTCTGCCGCCCCGGAAAAAATCGTCGCCTGGAAGTTCACTTTTCTCAGCCTTTCGGACAAGCTGACCGCCGATGCGGCGTTCCTTCTCGACCCGCTTTCCGCGATGATGCTCTTCGTCATCGCCACGATTTCGTTTTTCGTGAACGTTTACAGCCTGGGATACATGCGGGAAGACCGCGCTGAGGGAAGGTTCTTTTCGCTGCTTTCCTTCTTCACGTTCTCGATGCTCGGGCTGGTCATCGCCACGGGACTCTTCCAGATGTACTTTTTCTGGGAACTGGTCGGCATCGCGAGCTATCTCCTGATAGGCTTCTGGTATGAGCGTCCCAAGGCGGTCGCCGCGTCCAAAATGGCTTTTATCGTTACGCGCTTTGCGGACAGCTTCTTTCTCCTCGGTATCGTCATCGTATGCATCGTCGCCGGGACATTCGACTTCGGGACTTTGAACTCGATAAACCCGCAGATGGCAAGCGGCACGGTTTCGCTCGGCTTCTGGGACGTTAAAATTTCGGATGCGCTGGTTCTCGGTTCCGTGCTGATGTTCATCGGTGGCTGGGGCAAGAGCGCCATGTTCCCGCTTCACATCTGGCTTCCGAACGCGATGGAAGGCCCTACGCCCGTTTCCTCGATTATCCACAGCGCGACAATGGTCGTCGCGGGCGTCTATCTGGTCGCAAGACTTTTCCCGTTCTTTGCCGCCTGTGACGGCACGCTCGAAATCGTCGGATTCGTCGGCGCGTTCACGGCGCTCTTTGCCGCGGTCATCGCCTGCACCCAGAAGGACATCAAGCGGATTCTCGCCTATTCGACGCTCTCGCAGCTGGGCTACATGATGTTCGGGCTGGGCGTTTCGGCAACGGCGGCGGCTTCGTTCCACGTTTTCAACCATGCGTTCTTCAAGTGTATGCTCTTCCTTGTCGCGGGCTCCCTCATCCACCAGGTTTCGACAAACGATCTGGACCAGATGGGCGGTCTCCGCAAGAAGATGCCATGTACCTACTTTGCGGCGCTCATCGCCTGCCTTTCCATTTCGGGGATTCCTCCGTTTTCCGGGTTCTTCTCCAAAGACGAGATCCTCTCCGGTGCGCTTCAGAACGGCCATCCGGTGATTTTCGCCGTCGGACTTTTCACGAGTGCGCTTACCGCCTTC
>JBNMGX010000037.1:0-12096 GCA_050872465.1 Hallerella sp. | reverse complement strand
CCTTTTCGGTTTGCGCAAATTGCCCCGATTCCGGCGAGCTGAAATCCTTCCCCTTTTCGAAATCGCTCCAATCCGGAAAATGAAGCCCGAGCGAAAGGCCGCCGCTGTCCGGAAAAACGCCGGGAGCGAAAATGGGAACGGAAATTTTTACGACCGCCCCCGTTGAAGACGAAGAGTCGATTGTCGCGTCAGCACCGGGCAAGTAATATTTTTCAAGAACGGCGGGCGAAGGCTTTGCCGCCAAAAAGTACCGGAATTCCACATTTCGGAGGGTGTCCCCCGTGCCGTTGAACGCCCGCAAACGGAGAAGGGTTTGTGACGTATTTTGGACTTGCTCATCCCGCGTTTCAACGACAACCGCGGCATTCAGGCAGCTTGCCAAAAGAACGACGGCCCAAAAGTTTATCGTGATTTTCGTTGAAAGAAATTTCATAGTTAAAACATAGCCACACACTAACATTTTGTCAACAATCACTTATAAAAAAATAATGATTGGGCTTGACGTTCCTTGCCGGCGACCGGTTGTCGATTATCAGAACTTAGATCTTGGCTTTGAGAATGCGCAGACCGGGCTTCAAATGTTCACGATTCCAAGTTCTAACCACCATCCCCAAACGCCCCTACTCCTTTCGCTTCAGCCAAATTTTGCAGAAGAAAACCGAGAAAATGATGCTCGTAACCAAAAAGGTCATAATTCCGATGCAAGCCAAGTCTCCAATACCTTTCAGCCCGCGGTGCGTTGTGAAGAGCATTCCGACAAAGCCGGCAGCGGTCGTCGTCGAACTCGCCATGACATTTCTACCGGTCGTATCCAAAAGTTCGCGCAGGGTAATTCCCTTCGTCGAAGTCCAGGCGCTGATGATGTGAATCGTCGCATCGATCCCGATTCCAAGCGTCATCGGAATGACAATCACGTTGTAGATGCTGATTTTTCCAAAGTCAAAGAAGTGCGTAAGGAATCCCAAAAGACCTAGGGTCAGGAGAACACCCATTCCAAACGAGATACAACCCGCAGCAAACAGTTTTGGCTTTCGGAACGAAATTACAAGCGTCGCAAAGATGACGATGATGATGAGAAACGCCAGGTTGAAACTGTCTTCCTTGACAGATTCTATCACGTCGGAAAGGATGAACTGCGAAGAAAACGTGCGCAACTCTTCCCCGTCAAAATTCCAGTGACCATAACGTTCCTGGAATTTATGGAGAGCGTTCGCGTCCCAGCTCGGAAAATCTCCGTAGATAAACCCGATCTTTCCGTAGGAACCGTCCTTTTCGCGCAAAAGGTCGAGCGCCCAAGACGGAATATCCTCGGCGGTAAACGTTTCATCGACCTGAGCCAGCTTTCGCAGCGCAGCGATATTTGTCGAATCCTCTCCTGTCGCCCGGTCAAAGACCTTGTAATTCGCCAGTTCCCGAATTTCATCAATGATTTCAAGCCTCGCCTTCTGCGAATCGAGAGATGGCACAAATGTCCGAAGCGTAAGGAAACTTCCAAGCATCGGATCCTTTTCGTCTCGCAGGCGCACCATCAGCGTATCATACAACTTATCGAGCTGCTCCGGTTTCGAGCCCATCACCGCAGCCGGCGTCGATGTGACCGCCTTGTTCGAAGCCTTCGTCACCTTCGTTGAAATTTTGTTTTTGGCAACGCTCTGTGCGGTCGATACACGGCGAAGATTTCTCAGGTTATGTTCAAAATCCACATCACGGGCAAACCAGAGCGAAACCGCCCCCAGGATAAAACCGACAACCGCCGCACACTTAAAGAACTTGAAAATTTTTTCTTCGCTCCAAGTCTTTGGAAAGAAACTGTTCTGCGGCGCGGCAGGAATCCCGCCGAGACACTTGACAAAGACCGGCAGGACAAGAACCGAAGTCAGCATACTGAACAGGACACCGCACGAAGCGACCACGCCAAATTCGTAAAATCCGCGAAAATGCGCAGCGAGCAAGGTCAAGAACGCCGCAATGGTTGTAAGGCTCGCGAGGAAAAACGGCTTGATCATTTTCTTTTGGGCATGTTCGAGAACCTCTTCAAGCGTCGCATATTTCCGCAAAAGCTTTTGCGCCGTCCCCAAAATGTGAATCGAATAATCGATGCCGATTCCTAAAATGATGGATGCGACGAAAACCGTAAACGGGTTCAGCCGCCCGTAGAAAAGCGCGGTAAAGGCGAGAGTCGGAATGCACGCATAGAGAACCGAGGACACGACAAGAACCGGCCCTTTGATGCTGCGGAAAAAGAAAATCGTCAAAAGAAGAATCAGGACAAGGCTAATGGCAAACGAGGAAATGCTGTCGTTTGCAACTTCATCGACTTCCTTGAGGCCTTCGTAAGTCCCTTCCACCGTAAAGCGCGTGGGAACCGAATATTCCTTGCCGCTGAAATAAGAAAGCAGCGTATCGGTGCGGGCGAGAATGTGGGTGACAAATTCATAGTCGGTCGAAGGCTTGAGAAGTTTCGCGTTAACGACTCCGTTGAAGAGAATTTTCCCTGTGCTGTCGGGTTTCGGCGATCCGATCAGACGGGTTTTCAAGTGCGCCGGAACAGGAGCCTTGTTGTCCCATTCCGCAAACTTTTCGTCTTTCGTCGCCGAATCTTTCTTGAAAAAGGCGTCAAAGGCGCCAGCCGCTTCGTCGGGAAGTCCAAGTTCCTGCGGAATGCTCGCGTTAAACCAGACGCGCTTCTTTTTCGGAGCGTCGTCTCCGAGCAAATCTACGGTCAGCGGCGCGTTCTTCCGACCGATTTCAAGCTGGACATCTTCCAAGTTGTCGCGGATATTTTCCAAGTACTTTGTCGGAAGATACAGAAGAGCCTTATCTTTAAAGAACTGGTTGTCGTTATCGACCTGCGTCGAGACAAAATCGCCCTGCCAGTTTTTATGAATGTAGTCGCTGATCGAATCCTGCAACGCGGCGACAAGTTCCGGGTCTTCGCTCTGGATGGCAATCATGAAGCGGTCCGTGCTTCCGAAACGCTCGTAGGATTCCTTTAAGGCGATGACGCTCGGGGTTTTCTCCGGGAGAAGCTTCGAAAGATCCGCATCGAGCTTCAATCCAGGATAGACCAAAATCGGAAACGCGAGAACCAGCGCTAGAACCAGATAAAAAGCCAACGCTTTAAATTTGTTCCGGCAAATCAGGGGAATATACCAATTGGAAAATTTTTCTATCAAGGATTGCTTCGTAGCCATGCGAAAAATATACAAATCGATAGTCCCGCTCCCCGGCAGAAAATTCTCCGATAAAGACGCTTTATCCGCAAAAGCATCATGTAAAGAAATGTTTTCATCCATCTCGTTTTCCTAATTCCAAACGACGTTTTTCCCTGAACGTTTATTTACTAACTTTGCGCAATCATCCGATAGGGTTCCCCTATCTGTAACATGGGAAAAATCATGACAAAAGCAAAACTGATAAAACTGATTATCGCATCGATTTTAGCGATCGCTGCGCTTTTCGTTCCCTACGAGGCTCTGGGCCTCACCGGGGAAAATCTCCTGAACCCGCTGGAAATCCGCGTAATTGCCATTTTCGTGATGGCGGCGCTTTTCTGGATTCTGCAACCGTTCCCCATCTGGTCCACCTCGATGCTCGTCATCGTGCTGATGATCCTCACCCTTTCGAATTCCGCCCTGCTGCCGTTCCGCGTCGAAGGCGTTACGCCTCTCCAGTTCAAGTCCATCATGGCGACATTCGCCAACCCGATTATCATGCTGTTCCTCGGCGGATTCTTCCTCGCCTCCGCAGCGACAAAGTACAATATGGACAAGAACCTCGCCCGCGTGCTTCTCAAGCCGTTCGGTAAAAATCCGAAATACGTACTTCTGGGCCTGATGATGATCACCGCGGTATTTTCGATGTTCATGAGCAACACGGCGACCGCCGCGATGATGCTCGCCATCTTGGGACCGGTTCTCAAGCTCTTTGACGAAGATGACCGCGGCAAGGCAGCCTTTGCACTTGCCATTCCGCTCGGAGCGAACATCGGCGGTATGGGGACTCCGATCGGAACGCCCCCGAACGCGATTGCGCTCGGCGCCCTCCAGAATGCGGGATTCAATGTAAGCTTTGGACAGTGGATGATGTTCGGCATTCCCTACGTTATCGTTCTGATGGCAATCGCCTGGGTGCTTCTCTTGAAGATTTATCCTATCAAGATGAAAGAGATGGTTCTGAAAATCGAAGGTGAAGGCGCGAACAAGTTCGATACTTCTCCGCGGGCGATTATCGTCTATGTCACCTTCGCGCTTTGCGTCGTCCTCTGGATTACGGGAAACAAGGTCCACGGCATCAACGACAACGTGATTGCGATGATCCCGATGGCGGTATTCGCCTTGACGGGCGTCATCACGAAGAAAGACTTGAATGACATGAGCTGGGACGTTCTTTGGCTTGTCGCCGGCGGCTTTGCTCTCGGTCTCGGGCTGCAGGAAACCGGCCTTGCGAGACATCTTATCAATGCGATTCCGTTCAACACCTGGTCACCGTTCGCGCTGATGATCGGCAGCGGGCTCATTTGCCTTTTCATGGCGAACTTCATGAGCCACACTTCCACAGCAAGTCTTCTCGTCCCCATCTTTATCGCGGTTGCCGTCGCCTGCCAGGATAATCTCGCGCCTCTCGGCGGAGTTACCGCGCTGCTCGTATCTGTCGCCTTTGCCAGCTCGCTCGGCATGTGCCTCCCGATTTCGACGCCTCCGAACGCACTCGCCCACGCGACCGGCTACACCGATACAAACGGCATGGCCAAAACGGGTATTGTCATGGGAATCGGCGGACTTGTCATTTCCTGGCTGATGATGTTCGGGCTTTCCAAGGTCAATTTCTTTGATGCGCCCGCGGCGGCAGACAAGCCTATCTCCGTGGAAGTTGTACCGGCCGCTCCGATTCCGACATATACACCGGATTCTCTCATCGTCCACAAGGCTTCCGAAGAGCTTTCCACCGAAGCTCCGACCGAGACAGCCGATTCCGCAAAATAGCAGCGAATATCTACAATGTAAACGCAAAGGACCGGCAAGCCGGTCCTTTTTTATTGGACAGTTTTTATGCAAGCTTTCCAAGCGGCGCTTTTCCCGAACCTCGATTTTTCGGAATTTCAAAAATTACAAAGGCTTCACGGTGGCATTCCGATGTTCTAAGTGAGCTCCGTTATGGTAAGAACATTCCCTTGTCGCGATATTGAATCGACCCCAACCTCTCAATTATTTTGTTAACTCATCCTGAAAAAAGAATAAGGACCATCCGCCCCGAAAACAGTCCTAGTAAAATTCCCCCGGAGCTTGCGCCCCGAGGGAATCGTCTATGGCAAATGCTTATTTACAGTGCCGTCCTATGCCCGCTCCACATCCTGGACAGCCGATACAGGCCGGTCCACGCTTCTTCACCGCGTGTCTTGTCATCCTCAGCACATAGCGGAGCGAGACAAGACCCCAAGCGACGAGAACCGCAATAATCAGGATATTGGCTAGCATAGACACCTCTTTTTACTTCTTGCTTGCGATGGCATCGACCGAACGGACCGCGCCAAACGTCTTGCCCTTGTACGGATCCGGGCGGAACAGCTGGAAGAAAATCGCCGCGACGAATACGCAGGCAATCGCCGTCCACGCTGTAAATCCAGAACCTGTAACCACGCTACCGATCTGATAGACGATGAACGTCATGACCCAGGCCCAAACGTTCTGGAAGACAATCGCAAACCAGAACCACTTGCGATCATTGAGTTCGCGAGCCATCGTCGCAATGGCGGCAAGGCACGGGGAATCAAGCAGGTTGAAGAGCAGGAAGCAGAACGCCGCGAGCGCCGTCGGGAACCACGTCTTCACCGCAGCGACAACCTTATTCGTCGCTTCTTCCTCTTCGAGAGCCGCATCCGCATCGTCACCATCGACGCCACCGAGGACGCCCATCGTCACGACAATGCCTTCCTTCGCAGAGAATCCGGAGAGGGACGAGGCCGCAGCCTGCCAACCGCCTTGTTCACCGCCAAAGCCCAGCGGGATGAATATGTAGCGGAGCTTATCGCCGATGCGGGCAATGATGGAGTTCGCCTGGTTTTCGACAATGCCGAATTCCAAGTTTTCGGAATCGTGAGTCAGAGCGGTAAAGGATTCCTCTTCTGCGGTTTCTTCAGCGGCAGAAGCTTTTTCCGTTCCGAGAATCTGGATTCCATCGACAGCCATCACCGGAGTTTCCACGACCTCTGCCGCCACTTCCTGTTCCGCTTCGGGAGCCGGAGTTTCCCAACCATAAGTCGAGATAAACCACATCACGAGGCAGGCGAGGAAAAGAATCGTTCCAGCCTTGATAAGGAATCCCTTGGTGCGTTCCCAGGCGTGCAGCAAAACCGTTTTCGGCTGCGGCAAGTGGTATTGCGGAAGTTCCATCACGAACGGAGCGGCTTCTCCGTGGAAAGGCTTTGTCTTCTTGAGCATGATAGCGGCCATCAGGACACTTGCGATGCCGATAAAGTACATCGACGGAGCGACCCACGAACCGGAACCCATCTGGGCGGCAATGACACCGGCCATACAGGCAAGTACCGGAAGCTTCGCTCCGCAGGGAATCCACGTTGTCGTCATAATCGTCAAGCGACGGTCGTTATCGTTTTCAATCGTCTTGGAAGCCATGATGCCCGGAATTCCGCAACCCGACGACACGAGAAGAGGGATAAAGCTCTTTCCCGAAAGTCCGAAGTGGCGGAAAATGCGGTCCATGACAAACGCGATGCGAACCATGTATCCGCAATCCTCGATGAGCGAAAGGAGGATGAACAGGATGAACATCTGCGGGGTAAAGCCCACAACGGCTCCGATACCGCCGATGACACCGTTCACAAGCGCATCGGAAAGGATTTCGTTTGCTCCGCCTTTTTCCAAAAGACCGCTGACAAAAGCCGTCAATCCCGGAATGAAGATTCCGTAATCGGACGGATCGGGCTCGCCCTTTTCGACAACCGCTTTCGCCGCTGCGATATTTTCGGCATTGAACGCAACGGAATCCACCGTCGGTTCCTCGCCTTCTTCCGCTTCACGCTCGAAAGTGATATACGCCGGGTTGAGTTCCTCATCCTTATCGGCGAGAATCGCCTGGGCGCGTTCGTAAGTCATCACGATAGCTTCGGCAGATTCCTTTTCTTCGCCATCTTCACCGTCCGAAACTTCGGCATTTTCAGCTTCCGGCAGAACGGAAAGATTCGCCCCTTCCGCGACAAAAGCCTTTGCTGTATTGACGACTGCGGAATCCGTCAGGGCAAAAGTCTTGTTCCCGATCGTTACAATCGAATCGCCCTTTGCCGCAAAAGCGCTGATCTGGCTCTGCACCGCATAGGTATCGACAATCTTCTGGGCCGCAAGCTTGTAAGCGTTACGCTTGTCGGCGGCGTCCGCGATTACGCTTGCATCTTCAAATTCGCCCGCGGCTTCTTCGTAAGCGGAAGAACCGATGCCGAACAGATGCCAGCCATCTTCGCCCATCAACTGGTCGTTCGCCCAGTCCGTTCCCATCGAACCGACCGTCGAAACCGAGATGTAATAGACAGCATACATGACGAGGAGGAAAATCGGAAGCCCGAGAATCCGGTTGGTGACAACACGGTCCACCTTGTCAGAAAATGTCAAGCGACTGCCGGACTTTTTCAAAACGCCGTCGAGAATATTCGCGATGTAATTGTAGCGTTCGTCGGTGATAATCGATTCGCTGTCGTTGTCGTGCGCCTTTTCCAGGTTCGCCACGACTTCTTCGATTTTCGCCTTGTCCGCGTCCGAAAGGGAGAGGCGGTTATAAACGTTCTTGTCGCGTTCAATAAGCTTGATGTCAAACCAGCGACGAAGTTTTGCATCGACGCTCGCCGGGAGAATCTTGTCGATTTCGGAAATCGCAGCTTCGACATCGTCCGCGAACTTCGCTTGTTTCTGGGTCGCATTCGAACGGGAAATTTCGACAGCCTTCGCCGCCGCTTCCTGAACGCCCTTGCCGTAAAGCGCCTGAGTTTCGACGATTTCAACGCCGAGCTTTTCGGAGAGTTTCTTTACGTCGATGGTCGAACCGGATTTCTTGAGCGCATCCATCATGTTGAGCGCAATGACCGTCGGCTTTCCAAGTTCGAGCAGCTGGGTCGTCAGGTAAAGGTTGCGTTCGATGTTTGTCGCATCGACAATGTCGAGAATCACGTTCGGCGCGGAACTCATCAAGTAGTCACGGCTGACGACTTCTTCCTGGGTGTAAGGCGAAAGCGAATAAATACCCGGAAGGTCCGCAACGACCGTTTCCTTGGATTTTTTCAGCTTGCCTTCCTTGCGCTCCACGGTAACGCCAGGCCAGTTTCCGACATACTGGTTCGCTCCGGTCAGAGCGTTGAACATCGTAGTCTTTCCGCAGTTCGGATTTCCTGCGAGAGCAATTGTAGTTGCCATTTCAGTTCTCCCTATGCCAATTCCACGCGTTCCGCGTCATCCTTGCGAACACTGAGTTCATAACCGCGGACCGTAATTTCGACCGGGTCTCCGAGCGGCGCGACTTTTCGAACGTAGATTTCCGCACCGTTTGTCAGCCCCATGTCCATCAGGCGACGCTTCAAGGCTCCTTCGCCCCGCAGCTTCGAGACCTTGACGGTCTCTCCGACCTTTGCATCACGTAAAGTTTTCATCTGTGTCTCCTTACCGCATTACACCATGATGCGGCTAGCCAATTTGTGGTCAAGAGCGATGCGCGACTCCTTCACTTTTACAATTACGTTTCCGCCGAGGCTCGCCACGACCGTCACCGGCGAACCGATGCTGAATCCCAGCTCGTTCAGATGCTGCCTGACCGCGGCGTCGCCGCTCAGACGCTTGACCGTAAAAAGTTCTCCGATGGAGCAGAATGTTAAAGGCATCGCTCTAACCTCCTTATTTGTTAGAAAGTAAAACCGACAGTTGCACCGGCACCGAAGTAAACATCGTCCTGACCGGCATATGCGCTTTCGCTGTCGCTCTTATAATCATCGCCGACCGGGATGCAGGCGCGGACATAGCCTTCAACCGAGAGGTTTTCCATCGGATTGAAATAGGCTTTCGGGCCGACAAAAACCTGGGAAAGCTCGTCATCCTTGTTGGTGGACATCGTGTGATATTCACCCTGGACACCGACCGTGAACTGGTCGTTCACAGCAAAGCTCGGTTCGACATAGGCGAACATATATTCCGGGACTTCGATCTCGGTCGGAACGTCCTTTTCGTCCGCCTTGTAAGCGTAGAAGGCAGTTCCCTTGACATTCAGCTTGCCGAGGTTGAATTCCGGTTCAATCGCAAAGGCGTGGCTCATCTTCGGTTCGTCTTCCTTGACGATGTCCGAAAGAAGACCGTAAGCGACCTGGACATTTACCGCTTCACCAAAGACTAGGTTTGCGGTCACACCGGCACGGAGACGGTTTGCGCTCTCCTGCTGGTAGCTCTGGTAGTTCACAAACGGACGGATGGTGTGCGAACCGAGAGCGAGTTCGTAAGCGACATGCACATCGTAGGACTTGCAGTCGGATTCTTCTCCCGAATAGACATCGATGCAGTCGTCGTCATCGGTTCCCCAGCCCGCGCCGAGCACGAGACCGTAAGCGTTCAATTCGATACCGCGGATGTTGCGTTCCGTCATGCCCACGGCGGCATCTCCCGGATCGTCATAATCATAGTAGCGAAATGCGCCTTCCGAATAGGTAAAGTCACCGGCCTTGATGGCGATGTTGTCGTTCATTTGATACTGGATGAACGCGCCGTCGTAAGCGAAAGAAGGGGCGGAATTATCGTCGTCCGCCGAAATGCCCGCTTCCGCAGACCACTTTTCGTTGAACTTCACCGAAAATACGAGGTTGAAAGTCGAAGAATAATCGTGCAACCACTTCTTGTCGTTTCCGTTGTTCCCGACTTCGTCGCGCGGATCGACCTGCTTGAAGTGCGTGTTCGCTTCGAATTCGACTTCGCCCGCTACGGAGAACTGAGGACCGCTCTGTTCCTTCGCCGGAGCCTCTTCCGCAAACAGCGGAGCCGCAGCCACCGCAGAAGCCAAAATCATGCCGATTGTCTTTTTCATTGTGTTTCCTTTGGTTATCCCTGTTCTTTTTTTAGCTCCAGCTACCTTTTTTAGCTAAAGCTAATTAGCCGTGGCTAAATGTAACACCGCAAAAAAGTTTAGTCAAGGCTAATCCAGGAGGAATGCACTTATTTTTCGCCTACAATCCAGACGGAAAACAAAAATCACTTACGACCCTTGCCAGGAGCGTTTTTGGAAACAAAGGATTCGATTCGGTCCAGCGTTTCGCTCGAAAGGACATGCTCGATGGAGCAGGCGTCCTCGTCCGCATTTTTCGGGGAAACCCCCAACTGGAGCAAGAAGCTTTTGAGAAGCGTGTGGCGACCGAAAACGGATTTGGCAACCGAAAGTCCGCTTTTTGTCAAATTAACCCCACCATAAGGTTCCTGTTCGACATAACCCAGCATTTTCAGTTCATGCATCGCCCGAACGGCGGATGGAGCCTTTACACCAAGCTCGGAAGCGATATCCTTGAGACGCGCGATCCCCTTGGACAAGTGCAGCATGTGTACCATTTCCAGATAATCTTCAAGGCTCTGGCTGAGTTTTTTTGTCGTACCCATAATGTCGCAATCTAAAAAAATAAGTTCCCGGAAAAAGCAGACCGTTTGAAACCCTACTTGATTTTCCATTCGACGCGTTTCACGTTTCCTTCGTCCGAGGTTCTCACCTTGAATTTTTTCGACCCGATGACCGGACCGTCCTTGACCGCAGATTCGACCATCCAGACACCATCGGAAAGATTCCGCTTTTTCGTGTAGATGCGAAAGCCTTCTTCCCGGCTACCGCGAGTGCGCATCCGCGACGAAGAAATCCTATCGACCAGTTCAAAGTTTCCCGACCCGGGATTCTTCCGAAACCAGCGATGTTCCAGCTGCGCCTCGATATGCGCCGGAGCAAAAACGGAACTCACGAATGTCACGCCGTCCCCATTTAAAACCGTCACGGTCGGCGAACGAATTCCCGCCTTTTCCAAAAATCCCGGTTCATCCACCAGACAGGAATAATCCTTCGAAAACTCGACACAGGCATTCTGGTCCTTGAGAACGAGCGGCACCGGAGGAATCCAGTTCAAAAGATACGCCAAGAGCAGAGCAATAGAAATCCCGATTGGCGCAAATAAATTTTTCAAGGAACGCCCGGAAATCTTGAATGCGGCAAAACAGACGCCGAAGGAAACCAGAACGGAAACAAAAAACCACCCAAACCCGATTCCATCGACAAGATGCGGAATCAAAAAATTCAAATACATCGTTCCCAACAAATTAAACAGCGCAAGGGAAAATCCGAACATCGCATATTTTTTCTGCAAAAATTCATTCGCCACCAAAAAGCCGGCAAGAATGACGACAAGAAAAAACGCGCCGATGGAACCGCTGCTCTTGAAATAGCAAACCACCAGCGCGCTGAAAAGGCTACCAAAACAGAACTGGACGGCATACGTAAAACGCCCCTGCCATTTTTCCGACCAAGACCTGTTCAAAAATTTCCCGGGAGCAGCAGAAAGCAAAATCAACGCGACAAGCGAAGCGATGTAATACAAAAGAAGAATCGCCAAATCCGATGTCTGTACCAGTTTTCCAAGCGTGATGGAATCCCACGTAAAGCCTCCGAAAAAGGAAGCCGCTGGTAGGAACTTTCGAATTTTCTGTATAATTTCCGACATAGAAACCTTTGCTTATGACATTTCAAAAATAGTTTTTCCGCCACGAATTCTTCAAACGGATTGATTGAAATTCAATGACAGAATTTAGGACTGAGAGGTTAAATTTGAGTTATTAGTTGATAGTTGTGAGTGGATAGTTAAAAGGAATCAGGAGACAGGAATGAGGAATTCGGAATTAGGAATGCGGAATTGACGTTTTAGCGAACTGTAAGTTGTTAGGAATCAGTGGTCAGAGGTTAGTGCTCAGTGATTAGTTAGGAATTAGAAATGAGGAATGAGTAATTGACAGTTTAGCGAACTGTAAGTCGTCAGGAATCAGTGGTTAGTGGTTAGAATTTAGAACTGAGAGCTTAGTGCTGAGT